>DDIP01000030.1 GCA_002338605.1 Proteobacteria bacterium UBA1847
CATAGACAAAAACGGCGGGTCGATTGAGACGTGCCATCGCCATGACGCATGCCGGCATGTTCTTGTCGCATCCACCTATCGCGACAACGCCGTCGAAACCCTCGGCACCAACGACTGCTTCAATCGAATCGGCAATGATTTCGCGAGAGACCAGCGAGTAGCGCATGCCCGGCGTGCCCATGGAAATTCCGTCGGAAACACTGATCGTGTTGAAAATGACACCCTTGCCGCCAGCCTCGTTCGCTCCCTTGGCCGCTTCTTCTGCCAGCCCCGCGATGTGCATGTTGCAAGGCGTTACCATGCTCCAGGTTGACGCGATGCCGACCTGCGGACGCTGGAAATCGTCTTCACTGAATCCGACTGCGCGTAGCATCGCACGACTCGGGGCCTGTTCATCACCGTCAACAACGACGCGCGAATAACGTCGCAGTTCTTTGTCACTCATTGGTCTGCCTGTGCTGAGTTGTGACTTCGCCGGATGCGAAGCCGGGGCCGCAAGTCTAGCAGCAAATTATCGTGTTTGTGGATCGTCGTCGCGGATCATAACAACGATGCGTCGGTAGACATCGGTTGCGATAGAAACGGTCTGATCGACCAGTTCAACGACAAACGCTTCATCCGGTTCGATTTCCGCATCCTGCACCAGCGGCACCAGGATTCGTGCGGAGCGTTGTCCCGGCCCGAACGATACAGTCTGACCGCCCGGGGCGAAATAATCCGAGCCCTCTGTAGCAGTGATATCACTGACCACGATTTCCACCTGCAACGGCGAGTCATCCGGATTGAATCGGACAAGATCAATCTGGACGGCAGGGTCGGATTCGCGAATTGAGGCCTGACTGGCCACGAACGCAACGGTGTTCGTTGGTAAGCCAGACTCGAAGACCCGCTGGTCGTCGTCTTCGAGAGTGAGATTGATGATCGCCAGTTCGGTGTCGGCAAATTCCGCCTCACGTAGACGCAGCGTTGATTGCTGGTCGGCCTCCCGCAGGGGATCGGATGCCATCGTCAGCGTTATTCGCCCGCGGGTCTGGCCTGGTGGGAAGTGGATCATGCCGCCATTTGACAAGGCAAACTGGCCGGACGCCCAGGGAGAACGATTGCCACTGAAGCCGACTTCGTCCAGTCGTAAAGTCAGCGGTGTCGCGATGTCTTCATCTCGTACGAAATCGACAATGACTTCACCGCTATCCTCCCGAATTGTCAGGGGTACAGGGTTTCCCGTACGCGCTCCGCGAGAGAATTCAACAATTTTTGTCGGCGGAGGCAATTTCGAGAAATCAACCAGCATCGGATCCGGACCGACAAGCTCGTCTTCCACCGCAAACGGCTCGGTGATCAGTCCCGGCTCCACTTTAACGGCTGTCTGCTCTGTTTGTTCTTCCGCGACACGCTCTGACTTGTTTTCGATAGAGGCTGCTTCCGGGCGCTCAGCAATTGGCGCAACGGCAGTCTCGATCACGGGCTTACGCTCCACCGCACCCGTCAGACGCGAAATCATCGGGTCAAGGTAACCGGACGCGTAACCAATGGCCGCAGCAATGACTGCAATCAACAGCAGCGCCAACGGTATCCAGTTATGGTTTCCTGGCTCCTCATTCGCGTCAGGTCGATCCGCTGCCTCGACGCGAAACGGCTCATCGGAGTGCACATCAAGCGCTGCAATGAACTCACGGACTGAAGCGAAGCGCATCACGCGTGCGTACGACAGTCCTTTTTTCAGGGCTTTCCACTGGCTGTCGTTGAGACCCTTGACCGGCTGTGGTGTCATGCCTTCCTGTGAGGCTTCCGCCGCATTACGCGGACCGAAAACCCGGTAGCCGGCAATCAATCGGTACAGGAGGCAGCTCAGCGAGAAAACATCGTCGGCAGCGACCGGCTCTTCGCCGGTTAGCACCTGCATGCTCGAATACGCCGGTGTAACGGCACCCAGAACACCGGGATCGAATTCAGTGTCTGCATGTTGTTGTCGCACACGCGCAACGCCAAAGTCGAATAGCTTGGCGTCGCCGTTGGGCAGGATCATGATATTGCCGGGTTTCACATCTGCGTGAACGATGCCGCAGCGATGCGCGTAGTCCAGCGCGTCACCAATCTGGCGAACAATGCGAAATGCCGTTTCCCGATCAATCGTGTCGGCATCTTTGGAATCCAGAATGTCCGCAAGCGTACGACCGTCCATCCACTCCAGAACCAGGAAATAGAGGTCGTCGTCGCGATCCAGGTCAATAAACCGGACGATGTTCGGATGCACGAGACAGCGACCTTTAGCAGCTTCCTGCTGAAGCGCGCGCAATGCATTGCCGTTCTCAGCCAATTCCGGGGACAAGACCTTGACTGCGACCCAGTGTTCCTTGCTGCCGGCTTCCGCGAGTCGCCTGTCCAGCGCCTTGTAAACGACGGCCATGCTGCCGCCGGCAATTTTTTCCTGCAGCAGGAATCGATCGCGAAGCACCGAACCCACCTGGACGCGCGTTTCCGATTTCTTATCGTTGACTATGCCGACGGGGATGACCGTCGTGCTCCCGAACGCATCGTCATTGGACGACTCCTCAACGATTGCTTCCTCAATAGGAGTAACCGCTTCGACGACAGGTGGCTTCGGCGCACTTGTGGCTGATCGTGTCGGCGCTGTTGGAATCGATTCGGTAACGTATCGGTCCAGCATGGATTTCACGAGCTGAAAGGTTTCCTTACGAAGTGAGCCGTTGTCGTAGCGCTCCTGGAGAACCTGCCGGATTTGCCTTTCACTGCCTCCCGAGGACGCAAGCAGGTCGCCGATGCCCGCCTGGATCCCGGCAAGCAGTTCGACGTCGTCCGCCGTCGCATGCAGTTTGTTGTCGAAACTGGCCAGCTGATCGGCGAAAGTGTCGCGGATATTTTCGGATTCGGCACTCATAGCACTCGACATCTTATCGTTGGAACCCGCTCCGGAACCGGAACTGGTCGTCAAATTACCTTGCCCGGATTCAGGATATTCAAGGGATCCATTGCGCGCTTCAGGGTTCGCATCAGTTCGATTTCACTCTCATTTCGGTATTGCACCAGGTATTCGCGCTTCAGCCGTCCTACGCCGTGTTCGGCACTGAAGCTGCCGCCCAGCCCGGTCGCCAGCGCGTAAATCGCTTCAGTTACGCGGGCAGCCTGCTCCGATCCCGGCTCCATGGCAACGTTGTAGTGCAGGTTGCCGTCCCCGACATGGCCAAAAGCAATGAGTTGTGCGCCCGGGGCAAGCTCTGCCAGCAAGCGATCGCCGCGTTGCAGGAATTCCTCGATTCGGGAAACGGGTACCGCAACATCATGTTTGAGCGCTTTGCCAGCGGCACGCTCTGCTTCGGCAATTGAATGTCGAATACGCCACAATGCAGCCGATTCCGCCGCGCTTTTAGCGAGGATTGCATCACCGGCGAGGTTTGCCTCGACGGCCTGCTGCAGGGCCTGCTCGAGGCTCCCGGTATCGTCACCGCAGGCGGTGTTTGCGAGCACGTACCAGGGGAACTCAGTGGCAAATGGCGGTACCGAGGCCGGAATATGTCTGTCCACCAGTCCGAAAACATATCCTGAGATCAACTCGAAAGCCTCGATCGAGTCGCCAATGGACCTGCGCAGATGCGACAGCAGCCTGACCGCAGCCCCACTGGATTCGATCGCAATCAGCACGGTGGTTTTCAGGCCTGGATCCGGGAACAGCTTCAGTGTTGCAGCCGTAATGATGCCAAGCGTTCCTTCGCTGCCTATGAAGAGCTGCTTGAGGTCATAGCCCGCCGTATCCTTGCGCAGCGATCGAAGACTATTGATGACGGTCCCGTCGGCCAGCACGGCTTCCAGTCCCAGCGTCTGCGCGCGCGCTGTGCCGTAACGAATAACGTTGATACCGCCGGCATTGGTTGCGAGATTGCCACCAATCTGGCAACTGCCCTCTGCGCCGAGGCTCAGTGCGAACAAACGGCCGGCTTTTCGCGCGGCGATTTGTATGTGCTCAAGGATGCAGCCGGCTTCGACCTCAATTGAGAAGTTTTCAGTGTCGAGCGCGCGGATCCTGTTCATGCGCCCCAATCGCAAGACGATCTGTTGTCCGGACTCATCCGGCACCGCTCCGCCGCACATACTTGTATTGCCACCCTGCGGCACAATCGCAACGCCGGCAGCAGCGCACGCGCTGACAACGGCAGCAACCTCGTCCGTGCTTGCCGGCGACAGGACGATCGGTGCTGAGCCATGAAAAGCACCTCGCCAGTCGACCAGGCTGGGCGCCATTGCAGCCGGATCCGAAGTCCAGCCTTTCGGGCCAACGATTGATTTCAGTTGTTCAATCAACATCGTCGAATACAACCTGTTTTGAGAACGTCGCCCAGTCAATATTGCTCCCGCACATGACGAGCAGAACCCGCTTACCACGCAACGATTCTGAGAGCGGGCCGAGCAACGCAGCCGTGCTCGCCGCGCAAGCCGGCTCGACGGCAATACGCATCGAAGAAAACAAACAACCCATCGCCCGGCGCATCTGCGCATCACTCACCAGCACCAGTCGATCAACATTCGCTTTCGTCAGTGCAAAGGAGTACGGCATGGCGTACGGCGCACCCAGGCTATCAGCGATGCTCCGCACCTTGTCGATGGACTCAGGCTTGCCGCTGGCGAAACTGCGATGCATCGAATCCGCACCCTCCGGCTCGATGCCGATAATTTCCACACCCGGGCGCAGTTGTTTGACAGCATTGGCAATGCCGCCGATCAGACCTCCGCCCCCAACCGGCACCAGCAGTACATCGAAATCGGGCAACTGCTCGCACATCTCAAGACCTATCGCGCCGGTACCCAGGGCGATAGAGGCACCTTCAAAAGGGTGGACGAAGACACGCCCTTCCTCATCCTGGATCTGTTTCGCGACATTGAATGCCTGGTGCACATCGTCTTCCAGCACAACCTCCGCACCAAAGGCACGGCAGGCTTCGATTCGTGAAGGGTTGGCTGAGCTGATCATGACGACTTTGGCCGAGGTCCCCGCCGCCCTGGCCGCAAACGCCGTTGCGATAGCATGATTACCGGCACTGACTGCGGTAACGCCGTTGCGCAGTGAGTCGGCGTCGAGACTGCGGATCGTCGCCAACGCGCCGCGCGCCTTGAAGGTTCCTGTCCGCTGCAGGAATTCGAGCTTGGCATGGACCTCGGTGCCATTCTGAAGCAAGGCCTCGATGCCCATGCATCGCAACACCGGTGTGCGCAGAATTTCAGCGCTCAGACGGTCGCGCGAGGCGCGAATCTCTTCGATATTAGGTCCAGATTGGGTCATTACTTATGTAAACTGCCACAACGCGTATTGACATGCGCTGCCCTTAGGTAAAGATTAGGTTGATGACACGAACTGTGGCAGAGAATCCACGGTCGCGAAAGTCGCTACGAGCCAAAGTATGGAACTTGATGATCTGTCGCAATCCGGGATTCGACGAATAGCTGACTATTCGCCGTACCTTGATCAATTGGCCGGGCTGGCCCAGCAAATGGGTCTCCGGCAGCGCAGCAACTTGTCACATGTTGAAGCCTCGCTGCGCGCCCACTGGTCTCTCGGCCAGAACAGCATATTGAGCTGGTCACCGCTGGACAAAAGCATACTGATCCTCGTTGTGCCGCACTACGCGATTGCCGAGTACACGTCGCCACAGGACGGCACGCTGCCGCCGAAGGTTTCGCCGCGCTTCATTACGGAACTGATCTCCGGCGACCGCCAGCTAAGCATTACACAAATGCAGAAAGTCGCGCGCCTGCTGAATATCGAACCGATTCAGATCCCGCTGCGCGTCCCGCTCGAAGGCAGTGTCGTTGAAACCAAGATCATCGAGAAAATGATTCGGAAGTACGGTATCAACTACGTTCCCAGCCGTGCCGTGACGCTGTTCGACATTGTCGGTTTCAGTTTGCTGACGCCATTCGAACAGATGACGCAGCTCAACAGTCTTTCGTATTCACTGAATTCGGCACACGCGAAGATGCTCGAAGCAGACGTCAATATCGATTTCGCTCGCTCATCAAGCGGCGATGGCTTCTACATTTGGAACCGGGATGAAGGCCTGGAGGCCAGCATCAATCTGTATCACTTCATGCACATTGTGCTTGCGGACAATGCGATCGCCCGCAGCAAGTCTGCATCGAAGTCGGTGCCGCGCTTGCGCGCGTGCTTTCATGTTGGCAGCTGCTACGAGTTTCACCAGGCCGAAGGGCTTAACCCGACGACGCACGACTTCATCGTCGGCGACGTAACAATCGAGCTGGCAAGAATGATTGATGCGGCGCTCCCAGGCCAGATACTGGTCGGTGATTTCATGGCTGACATTGAAATTGCCAACGACCAGGGACAGGTAAGCGTGCAACCGAATGTCGATGCCGTAACGTTCCTGGAAAGAGCGCAGGGCAATCTCTCTCAACTCAGTGGCATGGAATTGTCCGGAGAGCGAGTCACCGCGATCAAGTGTTATCTGACGGGAGAAAACCTGGGCGGTGGCCAGTTCAATATTCGCCGCCTGACGATCAAGGACAAGCACGGCCTGTCGCGGGTAGCATTCAATGCAAAGGTTAATATTTACCGCGAAGCGGCCCAGCCTATCCTGCTGGGTATACAGGACAAGAAGCTGACAATGCCAATTCTGACCTGAGGGTCGCTACTGGGCGGCGCTGGACACGACGTTTGCCGCCATTCCATCCGATAGGCCTTCTGCACCGCGCACGACGACCTGATCGCCATCGCTCAGTTCGCCAAACACTTCGATATGGCTACCGGCACCAAGACCGACGATTACATTGA
>DDIP01000295.1 GCA_002338605.1 Proteobacteria bacterium UBA1847
ACCGAGTTATTCAACAGTATTCCTCGCATAGCCGCCGGTCGCACATCTTGGGCTATAATTTCTGCTGCTGACCCTATGTATGGACTCCCCCAACCCAGTTGCCTAGGTTGGAGGTCGACCAAAACCATAGGAGTCCATACATGTCGTATTCAACAACAGTTGGGGTCGATTTAGCAAAGAACGTCATCCAGATCTCGGTCGTGAACGGCCGAGGCAAAGAGCTTTCCAACCGACCTCTCACGCGCAAGAAGTTTGCCGAGTTCTTGGGCAGGCAGAAGCCATGCCTTGTTGCCTTTGAGTCGTGCGCGACAGCGCACTACTGGGCGCGTACCGCTGAGCGGCACGGGCACGAAGCGCGGATCATCCCGGCCAAGGCCGTGGCGCCGTTCCGACAGGGCCACAAGACCGATAGCAATGATGCGCTCGCTGTCGCCGAGGCCGCTCGCCGCCCGAACATCAAGGAAGCACCGATCAAGACGGTGGAGCAGCAAGGCCTGCAGGCGATGCTGCGCGCAAGGGACCGACTGATCGCCGAGTGCATCGCGCAGTCGAACCACATGCGCGGCATCCTGCTCGAGTTCGGCATTGCGATCCCGCTGGGCTTTGCAGCGTTGCTGCGCACCTTGCCTGAGGTTCTGGAAGACGGTGACAATGAGCTGCCGGACTTCTACCGGCCCACGCTGCATCGCATGTATCACCGCATGCTCGAGCTTCGACAAGACATCGACGCGATGACCAAAGAAGTGACGGTGTTGGTCAAAGGTCACCCGGTGTGCAGTCGACTCACCGATATCGAAGGCGTCGGCCCGATCGGGGCGATGGCACTCTATGCCACACTCGGTTCTGGTGCTGCGTTCAGCAAAGGCCGAGAGGCCTCAGCTTACGTCGGCCTCACACCCAGGCAGTACAGCAGCGGCGGCAAGGCCAACATCGTGGGCCTGAGCAAGTACGTTGGCAACCGCAAACTGCGTTCCGTACTGATCCAGGGTGCGTTAGCCTATGTGTATCGAATGAAGGAGCCGAGATCAAAAAAGGATCTCTGGCTGAAGGATCTCATTGAGCGAGCGGGACCGCGCCGGGCCGCGGTCGCGCTTGCGAACAAGAATGTAAGAACGGCCTGGGCGTTGATCGCCCAGGGAACTGAATACCAACGTCGAGCGCAACTGGAGATGGCTGCCTAGAACGTCCTGCAAACAGAAACCGAGTATCAGATAAAGATATCTGCTCCGGCAAAACCTTCACCGCTTTGAGGCCCTAGAGCCCACTGACCCTTAGAGGAACCGGAGTGCGCATACATAGAGGGCCCGGAGATAGCGTCTCCTAACAGAGGCCGAATATACAAACGCGTCTTAACTCTGATCAAGAAATCTGTCTGCTAGACTGGGGGGAGTCCATATACAAAGCGGACGGTAGCGTTAATGCAAACTTTTGCCAGAAATGGTCCGAATTCGAATGAGGGTTCCCAACCCTTTTCAAATCCGCGGTGCGTCGCTCGACAATTCCATGTGGCAAATTCGATGCTACCGGATTCCTTCTATCTTACTCTGCAGGTGAGCTAATTAATTCCTCTATAGTCTCTCGAACAGCCGCATTGATTCTCGGCCATTCGTCCTGATAAACCGGCTCGAAGTCGTATGTCACTTGGAGCCCCGGCGTCGCAATAAATCGTGAACGACACCAAGAGGAACAATAGACAGTTGGAAACCTGCCGCTGGCGTCCAGTTCTCGCAATACGAATGTGCGCGATACGGACTCTTCAGAGTAACGATATTCGTCCACGTTGCTGTTCGTTGTCGGTATCGGACCAACATCCAGGCTTCGCGTAACGCGATCCAGCATTTCTTCAGCGTCGTTTGGCATTGGACGTGTTTCAGTCGCTTGTAGGATGATACGAATCTTATCGGTCAACCTGGGACAATCAGAAATGTGAGTATCTTCATCAACACAGATGTCCGCCCTTAAGAAATTCGCAGAACCTGGTCGTGCAAACGAATGTGTCCCCTGTCTCGTCGGGAACTGCAGAGTTACCAGGCCCATATTGGCAAGCCGCCTGCCCTCATGGTCGTACCCTTCGTTTGCCGGAATCGATGAAATTTCGCCGTCGTACCACACCGCAGCGTATGAGAATCTTCGAATGGCAAGATCGAGTGCCTTCCATCCATAAGGTCTCTGACCCTCATGTAATACAAAGTTGTACTCCAAAAAAATAAAGCTATGTACTAGGTAGCCGACATTACATACAAAACTTGGTCGCAAGCTATACGTCCCAGTTTGGCAAATGATAAAGAAAGGTCCCGCAGTCGGCGATGAGTACGATTCCGAATAGTAGTAGCGAACGTTTTCGCTATCAAATCTGAATAGCTCTGTTTCCCTATCCCATTCTGGATTCGCATTGCCGCTGCTTTGTCGCCAAAATTCGAGCGCAGCAGCCCCGTTTAAACTGGTGTCCCTGTCCCGATGATAGTTATAGCGCGAAAAACTGATGTTTGGGTCGGTGCGCATTCGCACCATTCGGCTGCTTGAGCTCGATATCATGTCAAGCGGATAGGCTTCGATATTTACTTCGCCTTTCTCGTTCCTCGTCGCGCCGAATCGTTTTGGAACCCATATCGTCTTGCTCCGAAACTCGAAGACATCGGTTTCTGTCGGATTCGCAGCACTTCTTAGCTGTTTCTCCGCATCAAATGTCACGTCGTCGGACGGTTGCGGAGTTGGGACAACCCACCGTCCGATCAAATAGGCAACGAGCAACCCAATGAGTATTGATTTCCACCAATGGTGCTTTACTTTTGGCGTTTCCGATTGCGTTGCCATCTCTATATTATGTTCCGACTTCAAGGAAAATTCTTATACTTCAATCACAGTCTCCGACGCCATTTTCAGATCTTTTGCCCATTTTGAAAATGACTGCTTTTGGCCGACTGCAGAAGTTCGCCGGAATCGCGCTATAATTTCTGCTTGTGACCCAAAGGCGACATTGGGATAAATCAACCGTTGCCTTGTTTTCGAATCAATTTGGAGCCGATAGATTGATCAACAGCAAGGAAGATCCCGCGGAGTGGGCGGCTCTCATGTACGAGCTTGAAGATGCAAGAGATCATCTTGGCGACCTCGTCAAACAGATGCTTGAGGCTGGGGCTATCGACGAAGCCGAGTATTCCGTCAACCTTGGACATGTTTTCGCGCACTTGAATCGCGCTTGGAATACGCGCAGCCTGAAACAAGTCTCCCAAGAAAGTAGACATGACAGTTATTCAGAATACCCAACGGATCTCGAGCCCGTCGCGTGACCGATAATGGCCGAACTGAGACGGTCGCCTGGATTGGGTTAAGATGACGGCTGCTGACCCTTTGCAGTAATTCACATTTTCTAGATAGCAGCTGTACTTATTCGTGATTCGCTCTGCCCGAAACCGTCAATTCATCTACTCGCTGTTCGCGGTCGGCATTTTCGGCGGACTCATCTCCTTGCTTTTCTCGGTCGAAGTTTCGCTACTGATCTGGTTCTTGGTGGTAGCAGCGCAGTTTCTGTTTCGCTGTCCGAGTTGTGGTTGGCTAACTGTTCTACACGGTAGACCCTACCACTTCGGCGCTAGACCGCTGATTGAACAGAACTGCCCGAAATGTGACTTTCGGTATAGGTAGGTTAGTGGGAATCGACAGGCCGGTTTTGGCCGCCTGCAGAAGTTCGCCGGAATCGCGCTATAATTTCTGCTTGTAACCCTAACCGGCCGTCCGCTTTCCCTCTGATTTCGCGCTGCATTTCATGTGAATTATGAATATTGACTTTTGGAAAATTCTGCGCTTTGCGCTCAGTCGACAGACCGCGTTTGTACTCGTGATGAGCGGAATACTCGGTGTAGCGATTGGTATGCAGCACGATTGGCAATCTGGACTTAGAGTTGCGATCTATGTCTTCTTATTTCTTCTCGTGGTCTTCGTTTGGATAAATCGAGAGCTAATTCGAATCACATTTTTTGACCACGGCGCGGATGATTAAGCGGCTGGTTGTGGCCGAACTGAGACGGTCGCCTGGATTGGCTTAGAATGACGGCTGCTGACCGTGGACTCAACCGGTCGTTGCAACACCTAAACTCAATCACTGTAGTGAGGAGGATGTTGGTGAAATGGAAAGAATCGAACTAACAATATTCGCTGACTACCATCACTTCTATATTCAGGATGATGACGATAGATTCGGCGACCTATCTGAAGCATGGACTGACGAAGCTGTAAACAGGCTGCTCGCTGTTTCGGATCATGTCGTCGGAGTCGGTACAGTGAGAAATTCCGATGTGGCGGTTTTCTTGGAAACGTGTGATGAAATGCCTGAGCTGGCGCCGGATCAGTGGGGTCGCATCAATAAGATAGAAATGGATTGTGATACCGGACGGCTGGTTATTGCCGGTTGCGCGGACTATTTTCCGGACGCGTTCCGTCTGGAAGTTCAGCCCAGAAAATGCGATTTGATAATAGGGTATCGCAAACTAGATATAGCTTCCCCGAATGACATGGAAGGTGACGATACTTACCATGTCTTTATCGCTCGGCAGCACAATTGAGCGTCTGCTTCTGGCCGAACTGATACGTTCGCCCGGTTTGAGATAGAATGTTGGCCACTGACTCGAATCAGTCACTGGTAATTATCTTTTTGAACCGTCTATTCTTGGACTTTGATGGATCCAGTAGCAATCAAGTTTGCACTAGTCACACTAGTGATAGTCATTGTTTTATCATTAGTACTTATACTCGCTCGTCGCGCATTTCAAGGATATCGAGGTAAGGATAATGGAAGAAGTCTCCCTCGCGGGGAGGCGATCGGCCTCCTGATATTCGGTGTAGTTTTCATTGCGTGCCTAGCGTTTTTGCCGTGGGCGGCTTTTCTTCTAGCGGCTGTTGCCTTCGGCGGAAGTATTATCTGCTTTGTCAGGTTGCCGCGTGACGTCAAAGTACTGATGAAGGATGCGATATTCGGTTCGCAGGTTAGTACACCGCGTAAGATTGTTAATTTCGCGCTGTTAGCGGGCGGGCTAGCTATAATAGCTGTAACACTCCTAGACCGATTGCATTGAACGATTGCCTATGAGTAGCCAAACAAGATTCGATCCGAAGGCGCTTGCCGCTCATGTAATGATCGCGCTCTTTGTTGGTGCTGCTATTTCTTACTTTACGGATGCAAAGTGGTTGGCAGCTTTTTTCTGGGTGTCCGCTGCTATGTTTATCAACGGATCACTAGCCACAGTAGAAGACGCGCGTCCAGGTGGGTTCAACAACTCTGACGGGGCCGAAACTCCTGATATTGCGAAAGGATGGGGGGCGACCAAATACGGACTATCTTCGCTCGCCATATTCGCCGGTCTAATTGCCGCCGGATTCGCAGTTCAATCGCTATTTTGAGTAGTACCACCGTACGCTTGTGGCCGAACTGAGACGGTCGCCTGGATTGGGTTAGAATGACGGCCGCTCACCTTTAGCGGTCGTTCGGATTACGTTAGAGCTGCCCTGATTTTATGCGCCTAATTGCCACAATAGCCCTTATTGCATTGCCCCTTGTCGGCGTGGCGCAGCTTGCGGACGATGAATTTTGTAAAAATCTGTCGACCTTCGAACATCTTTCGACCGAGGACTATGAATCGCTTGAGCAGTGGAGCGAGGAATCCCTCGACGCCACGTTTAGTGCCATCGCCAAGTCTGCTCGGTTGCCTGACAGGATGCCAGACGGCTGGTTAAGAAATCAGGTCGCAACGAAAATCGCCGATTGTTATATGACCGGGCGGGGCGCGGAACGAGACATTCGAAAAGCGATGGCGGTTTTGGAGATTCCGGCGAGCGCCGGGCATAGTGGTTCAGCCCACATGCTTGCGTCGATACAGGTACTTCTCTCGAACGATCCGGTACTCCATCGCAAGGGCTTCTTGACGTTACAACGGGAAGCCGATGCTGGGAGTGCCTACTCAGCCGGAAAAGTGGGTTGGGCATATGCTCTTGGTTTGGGCACAGAGAAAGATGAACAACGAGCACTGGAGCAATATTTTATTGCTGCGAAAGCGGGTATGACTTACTGGCAATTTCTACTTGCGCATGCCTACGAGCAGGGATATTACGGACTCCCCGTTGATCCGGAAGCGGCAACATACTGGCGAGAATTTCAACCGAAAGTTCATGTCGCAACGTACGAGTGCGAGATCGCTGGAAACTACAAACGCGGAACCTTTCCTGCCAATGAGAGATTGGAGAACCAGTATCGAGAGGCATGCAGTGAACTCGATTGATCTAGTTTTGAACGTCTCCTTTTGGCCGAGGCTGTGTGAAAACTCCGATGCAATTATAATCGTGCTTTCCAGCCGGGAAGCACGCCATGAGCAAGTTTATCGAGGGCCAGGACCGCAGCCAGGGCACCCTGTTTCCTGAACGACTCGACGACTACGTGGAAGAAGACAGCCCGGTTCGGGTAATCGATGTGTTCATTGATGATCTGGATATTTCGGGTCTGGGCTTCAGGACCGAGCTGGCCGCCACGGGACGTCCGCGTTACCACCCAAAGACCATGCTGAAGCTGTACGTGTACGGTTATCTCAACCAAGTGCAGACATCTCGCCGCCTGGAACGTGAAGCGCAGCGCAACGTTGAGCTGATGTGGCTGACCGGCAGGCTGGCGCCCGACTTCAAAACCATCGCGGACTTCCGGAAAGACAACCCGGAGGCGATCCGGCTCGTGTGTCGCGAGTTCGTCATGCTTTGCAAGAAGCTGAACCTGTTGAGCGAGAAGCTGGTGGCGATCGATGGCAGCAAGTTCAAGGCAGTGAACAGCCGGGACAGGAACTTCACGAAGGCGAAGATGAAGCGTCGGCTGAAGGACGTGGCATCGGCGATCGAGCGTTACCTGGCGCAACTGGATGAGACCGACCAGACGGAGCCACCGCCGGACGATGCCAAGACCCTGCAGGACAAAGTGGCCAAGCTCAGGGAGGAGATGGCGCGCCTAAAAAAGCTCGAAGTCCGGATGCTTGAGGCACCGGACCAGCAACTTTCCCTGACCGACCCTGATGCCCGATCGATGAACAGCCGCGGTACCGGTGTGGTGGGCTACAACGTCCAGAGCGCGGTGGATGCCAAGCACCACCTGATCATTGCCCACGAGGTCAGCAAGGTCGGCAACGACCGCCGGCAACTGGCGAAGATGGCGAAGCAGGCCAAGGCGATCCTGGACACAAAGAAGCTGACGGTGGTGGCGGACAAGGGCTACTACAACGGTCATGAGATCCGCGAATGTGAGCAGAACGACATCGTTGCTTACGTCGCCAAGCCGAAAACCTCAGGGAACAGGGCCAGGGGACAGTTCGATCGCAGTCGCTTCACTTACATCAAGGACGATGACCAGTACGAGTGCCCGGCTGGAGAGCGGCTGATGTTCCGCTTTGAGCGCAAGGAAGCTGGCAAGCAAATCCGACGTTACTGGAGTTCCGCCTGCCCGGCGTGCCCAATCAAAGCGCAGTGCACCACCGGCGATAATCGATACCTGCCGCTAGTCGTCTACGATCTTGACGGACCGAGTTCGCCCCCTCCAGCCCTTCTTTGTCATGTAGATTTGGTAGGTCACGTCGAAAGTATCCAAAGACTCCGGAGGTCGCGAGTTAGATCGAAGCTTGCTGAACTCTACGGTTATCTGCGTCACACAGTGAAATTCATCGCCGTTCGTCCCAGCGACGGCCTTACACGTGGCTCCACGGTCAACCAGGCATTGCTGAACGTTGTCGGTTTCGGAGCAGGCTCGCAGCAGATTTTTGGCTGCATCATTCGCGGCCTGCTTTCGAGCATGCATGGGTGGATCGGCCCAAGCGGAAAGCGAGAGCAGCAGGATTACTATGACTGCCAATGGTTTCACTGATAATCCCTCTTCGTGAGCGACCGCTATATCGGGTCAGTAGCCGTCATGTTAACCCATTCCTTGCAACTGGCTCAGTTCGGCCAGAATGAGACGATTGAATTGGGGTTTGAGGCTTACATTCCTCCCGCGTGTGCTTCGACCATTTCCTCAAAAAGTGCAACGGCAGTTAGTCCAGATCGCTTTGCCACTTGTCGAAACTTGGCGGCAACATCCTTCGCAACAATTAGCCTTATTTCCTCTTTCTTTGTGGAATTCAACTGGTTCCTAATTCTCGATAAGTCAGGTTCTGAAACTTTCGTCATGATTCTCGTTTCCTTATTTGCTAGTTACGGAGCCAGCGTACTACTCCCAATACAAAGCACATCTGAGTGAACTATCGGCTGGCCGATTTGTGGTCGCCACGAGGCAATTCTACTAAATCGTGACGACCGTCCCTTTTCGGCCAGACGGAGACGCTGCTACTGCGGCGTTCCGAATCGCTGATGCATGATATGGGTAAGTTCGAACGGGTTGCAGCCTCTCCAACCAATGCCTCCTGACTCGGTTGGTCGCTCGAGTTCCCATCCTTCCTCAATGTCTGAACAATAGAGAATGTCATTCTCGATTTCCGCAACTACAACAACCGTTTTAACGAGCTTATCATCGACGGGAACTCGTCTTGGTGCGATGAGATAATCAGTGAGGAGGTTCTGAAAGCTAAAATTGCTCGCTGCGAGCGAGGCAGCAGCCTGTCGGAGATGCTGGATCCTTACTGGATCGAGGGGCGTCAGTCATTCGGCTGAGGCTGTTTGCTGGTGTAACGCAGTTAGCCAACCATAGACATCGACTTCTGTCTGCTTCGCAGCCTGGATCAACTCAAGGGCCTGCGCAGCCCGCTGGTGAGCCGCCTCGTGGTTGCCGTTAGCGATATCTGTCTTCACGAGCATGTGCATTACGCTCCACACTTCGCGGTGCTGATCCCCGAAGGCCGCGCTGCGGATCTGCAATGCGCGTTCAAAGTTAGAGCGAGCCTGATCGAAGTTGTCCATGTCGAAATAGACTTTGCCTAGTGTAAACAGCGGGTTGGACGTCAAGGTGTGTGTTGCCCCGTATTCGCTTGCAAGAATGTCCAATGATTGCTTGCCAGCCGCTTCTGCTTCAGCGAAACGATCAAGCTTGCGGTAATTCTCAGACAGTAAGTCGAGTGACCGTGCATACCGGGAATGGCGAGCCCCGGCCGCTGTTTGCCAGATCGTTGACGCCTCAAGAATGTAAGGCAAGGCAGCCTGCGGTTTTCCAGAAAGGGATTCAATGTTGCCTAACAGGGTCAGGTCGTAAGCCACATCGGCATGCGCCTCTCCCTTTGTTTTTCGATCGATAGCGAGGCCTTTGAGTGCGTACTCCCGTGCTTTGTCGAAGTCGCCAGCATTGGAATAGAACGAACCCAGATTCGCAAAAGCCGTGGCGGTATCCGGGTGGTTTTCACCCAGTGCATTGATTCGGATATCGAGCGACTCAAGATACATGCGCTCCGACTCGGCGTGTTGCCCGAGCGTGTCGTAGACAATACCGAGGTGATTGAGCGTAGTGCCACGTAATTCACTCTTTTGCCATTCCGGCGAGTTCAGCACTGCCAGTGCGCGTTGATAGTAGTCGAGCGATGCATCGTAGTCGTCGAGATAGTAGGTAATCGTACCCAGGTGATTAAGCGTACGGGCCATCGTCGGGCCGTCACCGCCAGCCACCTCACGTTGTAGCTCCAGCGCCTCGCTTGCCGTGTCGAACGCTGCCTTCCAGTTCTCTCTGCGGTAATAGAGCCAGGCAAGTTCGTCGAGTGAGTCAATCAACAGGCGGTCTCTCGGCGTGTACAACTCTCGGTTCAGTCCGACAGCTTCCTCCATCAATGCTTCTGCATCGTCATAGAGCCCGAGACGCTCATAAACGCGACCAATGGTCTGCAGCATCCGTGCACGTATAGCGTTATCTTCCGTTAGTTCGTTACGGATACGAACGGCGCCCAGATCCAGCACTTCCCGGGCGCTGATATCCGCACCCGCCGCTTGTCCCGGGTCGGAGACGTTAAAGAGATCAACGAGAAAATTCGTTGTGCTTTCAGCCACCCGGCGTTCTTCGAGTGCGTAGTCGCGCTCCTCGGCGAGTTTTTGCGTATAAAAAAGCGTCTGCACCAGCGCGGCCAGCACGACGGCAGTCGTGGCGACCACAGCAATGCGGTGACGTCGCAGGAATTTGCCGGTTCGGTACGACCAGTCATCACCGCGTGCCGCTACCGGCTTGTTGCCGAGAAAATTCCGAATGTCGTCGGCAAGGTCTTTGACGGTTGCATAGCGGCGCTCCGGCTCCTTGCGCAATGCAATCATGACGATGTTATCGAGGTCGCCGCGAAGCTGAGCTGACCGGGCCCTATTGCCCGTGCCAGCGGCCGCCACACTCGGTGAGTCCGGCACGGTATTGCACACGAGATCGCGGATCTGAAGTGATGTCCGGGACGACAGGTCGAACGGAAGACTTCCGGAAAGCAACTGGTACAGCATCAGCCCAAGGCCGTAAATATCGGTCGCTGTCGTAACCGGGGCGCCAAGCATCTGCTCCGGACTGGCATATTCCGGTGTAAGGATGCGCATGTCGGCGCGCGTCAGCCCGCCGCCCGCATTGCTGTCCATCAGCTTGGCGATGCCAAAATCCAGCAGCTTGGGTGTACCGTCACTTTTTACCAGGACGTTCGACGGTTTAAGGTCGCGGTGGATAACGAGCTTGCTGTGAGCGTACTGCACGGCGTTGCAGATCTTCAGGAACAACTCAAGCCGCTGCCGCAACGTCAGGGCCTCGTCTTTCCCGTAGTCGAGGATCGAGCGGCCATCAACGAATTCCATGACCAGGTAGGGAACACCAGTATCGGTCCGGCCACCATCCAGCAAGCGGGCGATATTCGGGTGCTCGAGGTGCGCGAGAATCTGCCGTTCGAGGCGGAAACGCTCGATCAGCTCGGGCGAGGCCCCGAGCCAGTTGGCCATCTTGATGGCGACGCGCTGTTCGTACTCATCATCGGCGCGTTCGGCAAGGTAAACATGGCCCATGCCGCCCTGCCCTATAATGTCCAGCAGACGATACGGTCCAACTCTGTCGCTGCTGGCGACAATATGCTCGAAATCCGCGGCGGCCTCGCGGACCGCGTCATCCATCGACCCGATATGCTTGGACGGGACTTCGAGCAGCTTCAATACTTCGGCAGCGAGTGCCGGATCGTCAGCGTAGGCGCCGTGAACAAAATCAGACCGCTCATCGGGCGGCAGGTCCAGGGCCTCCCGGTAAACGGTTTTGATGCGCTGCCAGCGTGCGGACTCCATCCTGAATTTTCCTCCTGCCAGGTGCTATTCGAGTTGCTGATACAACCAGGCTTTTGCGAGATTCATGTCCTTGTTGAGCGTCACTCGTGATATTCCCAACGCATCGGCGGCCTGTTGCGTCGTCAGACCCCCGAAGTAAACAAGCTCAACTGTCCTTGCCAGTCTTGCGTCAAAAGTCTCCAGTTTGTTAAGCGCATCGTCGAGATCGACCAGACGAGGGTCACCCTCCTCACTTAGCATGATGGATTCATCGAGCGACAGGGGCTTCATTCCAGGGTCGCGCTTTTTGCGCCGCTTGGAGCGTGCGTGATCGACAAGAATTTGCCGCATCACGCGCGCCGCGATCGCGAGAAAGTGCCCGCGGCTTTCCAGTTCGAGATTTACATCGATGAGCCGTACGTAGGCTTCGTTAACCAGGGCGGTTGACTGCAGCGTGTGACCGCTTTGTTCGCCGGACATGTAGTACGCCGCAAGACGCTTAAGCTCCGCATGCAGGTAGGGCAATACGTTTTTCAGTGCCTCTTCGTCGCCATCCTGCCATCGGCCAAGCAGCCGGGTTATTTCCTGATTTGACATAAGCGCCTACGTTACCCAAGAAAGCACTTATATAACAGAAGATTAGCGAAACTTTCCACGACCGGTTTACAGTTGCGGCGTGTTCCTCGCATAACAGATGAACGGCGATAAAAAGCCCGAACTCTGGAGAGGATCCCACCATGCTTCGAATACTCGTCATTCTGCTGAGCGCTTCATCGATGATGTCGGTGATCGGCCCTGCAGCCGCACAAACCTATGACAACAACGAATTGCGTGATCAAATTACCGCCATTGGCGCGGCTCACAATCTCGCTTTCGGTCCGTCACTGTCGCCGGAGCCGATCTCGGCGATTGTAGGTGGCAGCACCACCTATGCGACCAACTTCGGGCTCAAATACATACCGCCTGTGCTCCTGGCGCCGGGCACCGTGGGCCGCCTGCCAAATACAGCCGACGGCTGTGGCTACATTTTCACCATCACGGGCGATGCCGTTAAGACGCGCCAGGACTTCCTTGGCATTGCCCAGTCCTACGATGACGATTTTGAGTGGACAGATTTCCTTGGCTCGCCCGATGTGTACCATGTAAATACCGACGTTGATGTCAGCATGTACTTCGGTGACAACGAACTTTCCGGAAACGTGACGCTGCCCGTAGGTAGTCATTCTCTGCGCTGGCAGGGCCAAACACTCGTTACGCCAATACTCGACTTCCCGCCCTGGCATCTCATTATGGGTGAAATCGTCGAGGCCTCCGCGCGAAAAGCTGTAATCGGACTCAAGACTCCGGCGGCGCGCCGTGCCGTCATGCAAGGTGCCATCGAATTGTTCCTGAATCTTGGTATCGAAGGCGCGACGGCAGGAGTCGACTGGTTCCTGCTTGACGCCGTCCCGACACCGGCATCGGGCTGGGAAGTGGTGAATAACCAGTTTCAAAAGGTCCTGATCTATGATCGGACAACGCCGCAATTCCAGATCACAACCCCGCAGATAACCGTGGAAGCCACGCAGGTCGGCGGCGAATACCTGCGCGATCACATCGCGCGTTTGCGCGACGGTTTCACAGTCACGGACACCTGCGACAGAGAGCCTTCCGTCAATTACTCCGGACCGCCATTCATGCCCGTGGGAGAGACGACCGAGGTTACCTGGACGGCACGTGATGCCGGGCCAGTCGATATTAACGGTGGCTTCAATAGCCGGACAATGGTGCAACGGGTCATCGTGCAGGACACCCTTCCGCCGATTCTGCTGCCGCCGCCGGGTCGGGTCATTGAGTCTGACACCGCTATGTCACTCGATCTCGGCAACGCGGCTGTTTTCGACCTCGCCGACGTCCGCCCCCTGGTCGGCAACGATGCGCCGGCCAGTTATGACCCGAACACACGCACACTGGTTACCTGGACAGCCGAGGATGCGTCTGGCAACACCACATCGATGAACCAGTGGGTGACACTGAAGACGCCCGGCAGTAACACAGCACCGACGGCGAACGCGCAAATTCTGGATGCGCTCACCTTCGAACCGGTCGAGATTGAACTTACGGGCAGCGACCCGGACCTGCTGTCAGGCCGTTACGACCAGCTGACGTTTTCGATTGTGGAGCAACCGGCGAACGGGTTCTTCGTCGCTCCGTTGTTCCCTTACTTCATCGAGGACTACCGGGTGGAGAACGAGTTTGGCCTGAGTAAGCCCGACCTCGACGCCTACCTCGACCAGCAATGTGCAAGTGACCCAAACAACTTCGTGCCGCCGGTCGATTTCGTTACCGACCCGCGCTATATCACCGTAGACGACGACGGTGTCACCTACGTGTCCGACAACTATCTCAAATGCAATAAGAGCACTGGAAAAATCGAGCGCGACAAGCGAATAGCTCGCTTTTTAAAAGACGCCGATGGTGTGCTGCATTACGACACGCACCTGGATCTCGGTAGCGAGAACGCCGAAACCTTGCACATCGGCGCAAACGGCTCGGTTTATTATCCGGGCGTGCGGGTCGACTCCTCGACGAGCGTACTACGCGGCTGCAACGCCGACCTCGCAGATTGCGAGGTCTACAGGATTGCCACGGACACCTCGACCGCCAACCCGGACAGGTTGCTACCGGTTCGTGAACCGACATCCGTCGTCGTCGATGCGAACAACGTCATGTTTGTTACTGACGGCCAGCGCGCGCTCGCTGCGTACGACCTGAACCAGGTTGACAACAATTACCCCGCTTTGCTGGGTCCGGTCGCCGCGGTCGGCGATTTCGCGAACAGCGGCCAGCCCTATAAAGATCTTGTCATGGACAGTCTTGGCAATATCTATGTTTCCGACAGCACACTGGACCGCGTCTACAAGTTTTCGCCCAGTACGACCACCCGCAACGCTGATGGCGAGGTGGGCTTCGAGCCAGGCCAGCTGATCGGCTGGATGGGGCGCTGCGAGACAAACCTGACTAGCGAGCGGGCCTGTGACGAAGTTGCCGGCAAGAGTTACGGCTATACCTGCGACGCAACGCGCTGTGGAGTAAGCGAAACGAGCGGTAACGCGCCCGGGCAGTTTAACCGCCCGCGTGGTATTGCGATCAATGCAAGAGACATACTCTATGTAACCGACTTCGAGAATTTTCGAGTACAGCGCTTCACGCCGGAGGGGTTTTTCGCTGGCGAGGCTCAATCGGAGTGTGATGGCAGCTGTTTCGTGCTGGGGGACTTCGGCAAACCCGAAGATGTCTCTGTCAATCTCGACTACTTTTATGTGCTCGACAAGGAACGGGATCTTCTGCACGTATTCGAGACCACGCCAATTACGGATTTTGACGACGATACGCTCCAGCCATTACAGACGGCGCGCGTAACCTACCAGTCAGACGATCATTTCAAGGGAATCGACACATTTCGTTTCGGTGTCTCCGACGGGCTGGACGACAGCCCTGCGGCAACGGTGACTGTCAATGTCAGTCGTAATTACCGCCCACCCATCGCCACTGAAAACCAGGTTTTCACGGTCAACGAGGACGAGACGCTCGATTTCACTATCGCGGCTTTCGATCCCGACGCCGATGACCTTGCGAACCTGACGGTGACAATCGAATCGCAGCCGGAAAATGGCAACATTACGGGCTCTGGCCGCGACTTCAGTTACACGCCGAATCCGAACTTTTTCGGTTCGGATACCTTTACCTTCAGCGTCAGCGACGGCGGCATGCAGTCCGAAACCGTTGCGGCGCGTATCGACGTGGCGCCGGTGAACGACCCGCCTGAGCTGCGGTTCGGGAACATGGCCGACCGTTTCGGCAGTGGCTTCCCCATCAAGGCCGAAGTCCTGCTGACCGACGTCGACCTCAGCGACCGTCACGTCTATGGCATTGACTGGGGACCCGGACGGCGTTACCGCAGTGGACGGGCACTGCCGCCGGGACAGGTTGCTGCCAATGACGAACCAACGTTTATCCAGGCGGCCGATGGCATAGGCGTTCTCATCGATGAAAAAACCTTCTTCCGTAACGAAGTGGCGACCGTGACGGTGTGTGTCAGCGATGAGCCGGGCCTTGCACGCCTCCCGAGCTGCAACGACTCGAGAGTCACCGCGCGCGCTTCGCGAACTATCACGATCGATTCGATGGTCAGCAAAGCGGTAGTCATTACGGAC
>DDIP01000329.1:0-1624 GCA_002338605.1 Proteobacteria bacterium UBA1847
CCCTGGCGGCCAGCATTTAAAACACGGCGGTTTTACGCTGATCGAGATCATGGTCGTTGTCATTATTATTGGAATTCTTGCCGCGATTGTTGCCCCCAATGTTATCGGCCGCGTTGATGATGCGCAGATTACCAAGGCGCGTGCAGAGATCAGCAATATCAGCTCGGCGCTTAAATTCTATCGCCTCGATAATTTCAGCTACCCGACAACCGAGCAAGGCCTTGAGGCATTGGTCACGAAGCCCAACGATCCGAACGTCAAGAACTGGAAACCCGGCGGCTACATGGATCGATTGCCGAAGGATCCCTGGGGTAATCCCTACCAGTATCTCTACCCGGGCAACAACGGCGAAGTCGATATATACACGCTGGGTCGCGATGGCCGACCCGGTGGCGAAGGCCTCGATGCGGACATCGGTAACTGGGATCCGGATTAAGATATTTCGGCGGACTCGGCGGATGCTTCACGAACGACGTTCGCGATTCGACAACGGTTTTACCCTGGTCGAAATCCTGGTCGTGATATTCATCATTGCGACAATCTTGTCGATCGGCCTGTTGTCGTTCGGTGTCCTTGGCGATGATCGTGAACTGCAGACGGAGGCTAAACGCTTTGTTGCCTTGACTGAAGTGGCGCAGGACGAAGCCTTCATGCAAGGACGGGAATTCGGTATCGAGTTCCTGTCTGCCGGGTATCGTTTTGTCGAATACGATGCGCAAACCGGCCTGTGGGCCGAGATACCGGGTGACGAAACCCTGCGATTGCGTTCGCTTCCTGAAGGCAATGAATTGGAGCTTTACCTGGAAGGCAAGCGTATCCTCTTGGACGATGATCCGGCGCCATTCGAGGATCCGAACAAGAATACCAGTGCAGCAAGCGAGGTTGCCTACTCACCCCACCTGATGATTTTTTCCAGCGGGGATGCGACACCCTACGAACTTCACCTTGTGCGCCGTGGGGATGACCGCCGCATCATCCTGCAAGGCAACGCGCTCGGTGGAATCGAATTTGTCGACCCGGACGAGGAATAGATTGTGAATTGCCCGAGGCGCAGCGGATTCACCCTGATCGAAGTGATGGTCGCATTGGTCATCGTTTCTTTGTCGCTGATCGCCGTGACCGCCAGCATGAATCAAATGATCGACGCTGCCGAGACCATGCGTAATCGCACCTATGCAAGCTGGATCGCACAGAACCGGATTGCGGAGTTGCGACTCGCATTCGCGACGCCGGATGTCGGTACCAGCAGCGGTGAAGTCGAATACGCGAATACGGACTGGAGCTGGCGCGCCGTTGTGTCCGAGACCGGCGTCGAGGATCTCTACCGCATCGACGTGTCGGTATCGTTCGCCGGCAGCGATGATTCGATTCGCACGGTGACCGGCTTTGTCGGGCCGCCCGGCGTTCCTGGTGCCGCGAACACCCCATGGCGCAACACTCCCCCAACAGGGCCGGACGGCCCGCAAGGGGCCGAGGGATGACCCGTTGCAGGACAACGGGATTCACGCTTATCGAAGTGCTGGTCGCCATGGCTATTTTCGGCGTGCTGACGCTGCTTGCCTACATGGCCGTCGGCCAGACGCTGTCAAATGCCGACATGCTGACGAGCCGGATGGACCGGCTG
>DDIP01000329.1:1715-5015 GCA_002338605.1 Proteobacteria bacterium UBA1847
TTAGCCGGATGGACCGGCTGCAGGCCGTGCAACGCACAATGCGCTACCTCGGCAACGACCTGACGAGCGCCTCGCCTCGCCCGGTGCGAAGCGAACTGGGCGACACGTATTTGCCAGCATTGATGGTGTCCGCAGCAAACGATTTCGCCCTGGCGGTGACGCACGGTGGCTGGACCAATCCGGCAGGCTTGCCGCGCAGCACCCAGCAACGCTCGGTCTACCGGCTTGAGGACGGAAAACTGTTTCGCATTTATTATTCGGTACTCGACGCCACGTACGCAAACGATGCGATTTCGACGGAGATTCTTGACGGTGTGGAACGGCTGGAGTTCCGCCTGGTACAGGACAATGGTCAGACCACCAACCAGTGGCCACCGACGGGGGCCGACGGCGCAAGCGGCGACCACTTGCGGCCACGGGCTGTGGAGATCATTCTGACTCTGGAAGACGAAGGCGAGATTCGTCGCATCATTGAGGTCGCGTCGTGATTGACGTTCGCCGGTCCCGAGGCGTGGCTCTGATCACAGCCATGCTGATAACGGCAATCACCGGATCGCTGGCTGCAGCCCTCGCCTGGGACAGCGCGCTCGACGTGCGTCGCACGATGGTGTTGTTGTTTCACGAACAGGGTATGCAGGTGGCCATGGGTGCCGAGACGTGGATACGCAATATTCTGCGCGACGATGGCATCGACTCCGAAACGGATCACCTCGGCGAACTGTGGGCGAGCGAACTGCCCGGCCTCCCGGTCGACAACAATTCTGTTCAGGGCGCCGTTGCGGGCAAGATTGAGGATCTGAACGGACGCCTGAATGTGAACAACCTGGTCGATGACAATGGTGATATCGATCAGACCGTGCTTGAGCAATTTCAGCGGTTGCTGGTCATACTGGACCTTGACCCGCGGTTCGCCGGTCTCGCTTACGATTGGATCGACGCCGACGACAACGCGAGTTTCCCAGACGGTGCGGAAGACTCGATCTACACCGGTCTGACGCCACCGTATCGAACCTACAACCGCAGTCTCGTCAACGTGACCGAACTGGCGGCTCTCGAGGGTATGGACAAGGCGAGTTTCGACATTTTGCTACCTCATATTACGGCGCTGCCGCGCGGCACAACGATCAACGTGAATACGGCCACTCCGGCTGTACTGCAATCGCTGGATGCGAATCTTGACGCAACAACAGTGGAAAGTTTGCTCTCGCTTCGGGAGGAAGGTGGATTCCCCGATGATTTTGCACAGACCTTCAGTACGCTGGTGCAACCGGAGATGCTGGCCAAACTCGGCGACACGAGTAACTTTTTTCAATTGAAGGCAGTCGTACAGATTGATACGGTTCGTGTCACCTACTACAGCGTGATGTTGCGGAGTCCGAATGGCGGGCCGGTAACCACGATTCTTCGCAGCCTGGGAACCATCTGAGCATGCCAGAGTATTTAGTCATACGGCTCGGCGCCGAGGACCAGCCCGTTGAATGGATGCTGGCGGACGACACTGGGACGCGTCGCAGCGAGGTCTCGAACGGTTCATTGTCGGAAGCGGCCGTTGCGGCGGGAGACCGTCCGGTCATCGCACTGGTACCGGCGGTCGATATCCTGACTACGACCGTCAATATGCCGGTACGATCGGCGTCGAAAATCCGCACCGCGTTGCCATTCGCCCTGGAGGAAAATCTGGCGCAGGACATTGGCGATCTGCATTTCGCTATCGGCGATCGGCGAGCAGACAATCGTCTGCCGGTCGCAGTGGTCGCACATGAACGGATGGCCGCGTGGCTCGATCGCCTCACCTTGGAAGGCATACGTCCGGCAAAACTGATTGCGGAGAATCACGGACTCGCGAAGATTCCGGGTACTCTGTCGTTATTGCTTGACGGCGACACGGTCATGTTCAACAACGGTGCTGACGAAGCGTTCGTCATGCAGAGTGTCCAGCCCAGTGATGTGCTTGTCGTTTCAGGCCAGTTACACGACAAGGCGGTTGATGACGGTGCAGCATCCGGGCACGTCGTTGTTTTTTGTACACCCGAAAAAGATCAACAGCTAACGCACGAATGGATCGCACTGCGACAGGAAATGCACAGCGTTGACGTGAACGTTCTGCCCGACGGCGTATTTCCGAAACTCGCAATCACTGTCGCTGCCGGCAACGGCATCAACTTGTTGCAGGGAAAATATGGTAAAAAGACCGAGTACTCTGCGCTGTTTCGCCCCTGGAAAGCCGCGGCGATATTGCTACTGGCTTTGTCGATTCTTAGTGTCGTGGCAAAAGGTATCGATCTCAATCGACTGGAAAATGAAAAGGCAGCCCTGCAATCCCAGTTCATGGCCGAGTATCGACAGCTCCGACCGGACGATACTCGTGAGATTGTTGACCCGCAGTCACTCGTTGAGTCCTTGAAGCGGGCAATGGGAGCAACAGTCGGTCCGCAGGTATTCCTGCCCGGACTGCGTGAACTCGGAACAGCGATGGCGGAAAATTCAAGCGCCAAGATAGAAGCAATCAGTTATCGCGCAGGCGTAATCGATTTGCGTCTGACGGCGCCCGATGTTCCGACACTCGATCGAATTCAACAGACGGTGAATGCGTCCGGCCGTTTCAGTGCGACGATTCAGTCAACTGACCAGGTCGCGGACACGATCAATGGGCGTATCCAGATCAGGGAGTCCGGGCAATGAGAGACTGGTTCGATGCGCTGGACATGCGTGAGCAGTATTTCGTTGCAGTCGGCGCGGCAGTTGTCTTGCTTGCACTGTTGTATGGGTTGGTATGGGCGCCGCTGGACAATAAACACACCATGCTTCGCGAAGATGTCCGGCAATGGCAATCGTCATTGTCGGAATTGCGCCCGCTACGGATGGCCGCGGGCTCCAGCGATACGAATCCCGGCTCCAGCGCTGTCGGCACTAACCAGACGCCGATAATTATCGTCGACCAGACACTTCGAAGCCGCGGACTTGATCGATACCGTCGACGCAGTCAACCGACAACCAGCAACGGCATTCGAGTCGAGTTTGAAGATGTCGCCTTCGACGAGCTGGTGTTGTGGCTTGGCGATCTCAGCCAGCAATACGCAATGGATGTACAGGCCGGTAGCTTTTCGATCGGTGCACAGGCGAGCCCTGGGCGCATCAATGCGACATTGACACTGGAGCGCTCGCTTTGATTCGTTCAAAACGTGGCCTGATCATTCTCGGTGCTCTTGTTTTTGTCATTGGCCTGGTCGTTACTTTCCCAGCGCGTGTCGCCCTCGGGCTGGTGCCGCCGATGGGCCTCGCGATCAGCGGCATAGAAGG
>DDIP01000078.1:0-13510 GCA_002338605.1 Proteobacteria bacterium UBA1847
AGATGCGCCCGGCGCAGCTGGACACCCGCCCAATCCGCCGAGCGATGAATCAAGAGTTCGGATTCCTTCCTCCAACCCGGCCGCAGCATTGGCCAGGCCGAGACCGCGCGTATTGTGCAGATGCAAAGACTGAAGGCCATCGTCGCCTACCTCAGATTTAACACGACGCACAAGGCGCGTTACCTGTCGAGGGTTTGCGTAACCGGACGTATCCGATAGGCCGATTTCATCGCAGCCGGCATTCATCAGCAGGCCCGCAATACGAACCACAGTATCCTCCGCGACAGGGCCTTCGATACTGCAGCCAAATGCGGTTGCCAGTCCAACCTCTATTTTGGGTTGCGATGAGGCTGGTAGCGACCTGACTTCATCCACAATCCTGCGTACTTCCGCGATCATCTCAGAAACAGGCTTGCGCAAATTAGCCAGGCTATGTTTTTCACTGACTGAAACAGGAATGGATAACTTGTGAACGCCGGCGCGAATCGCGTCTTTCAGTCCCTGAACGTTGGGGACTAGTGCGGCAACACATAAATCCGGAATTTGCAACGCGTGAGCGACGACTTCTGCGGTGTCTGCCAACTGTGGAAATAACTTGGGCGAAACAAAAGACCCAACCTCGATCTCCGATACGCCGGCTTCAGCCTCGGCAGTAATCCACCGCTTCTTGACGCTTGTCGGCATTATCGCCGCTAGGTTTTGCAAGCCATCTCTGGGCCCAACTTCGCTGATTTCTACTTTTTCTGACATTAGCCTGCGCCCGTCATCGTCACTGTGTTTTTTCAGAAGCTATCAGAAGACCCAATTGTGCCACAGAGTTGTACTATTGATATACTTATAATATGTTTCTGGCGAACCTGAGGATGGGAGATAGTATCCAGTGAACGAGAATCGCCAATTGCCGATCGCAAATATCAAGGTCATTGAGATTTCCCACATGATCATGGGTCCGGCGGTCGGCGTTGTGCTGGCGGACCTTGGCGCGGACGTTTGCAAGATTGAGCCCCCCGGCGGGGACCATACCCGTAGACTCCCTGGTGCTGGAGCCGGTTACTTTCCCATGTACAACCGGAATAAGACGAGCGTTGCAATTGACCTGAAGTCCGACGACGGTCTCAATGTCGTTAAAAAGATGCTTGAATCAGCTGACGTGCTTATCGAAAATTTTCGTCCCGGGGCGATGAAAAAGCTGGGCCTCGGCTATGACGATGTCAAAGTTATTAATCCACGATTGATTTATTGCTCGGAGAAGGGCTTCCTCGATGGTCCCTACGATCATCGTACTGCTCTCGATGAGGTAGCACAGATGATGGGAGGGTTGGCGTACATGACCGGCCCACCGGGACGTCCTTTGCGTGCCGGCGCGTCCGTTATCGACGTCATGGGTGGACTATTTGGCGTAATCGGCATACTCGCCGCGCTGGAGGAACGGCACAGAACAGGGTGCGGTCAGCATATCAAGAGCAGCCTGTTTGAAAGTGCAGTATTTCTTGTCGGACAGCATATGGCACAGGGTGCTGTAACGGGTGAACCAGTTCCGCCGATGCCGGTAAGAAAGTCTGCATGGGCAATATACGATCTATTTGAAACATCTGATGGCAGCAGCGTATTCATCGGTGTCGTATCCGACGCTCATTGGGCCAGTTTTTGTCGAATAGTCAATTTGCAAGAACTGTTGGACGACGAGCGTTTCACGACCAACAGTGACCGTGTTGAACACAAACAGGATTTGATGGTATCTGTACGTGCCGCAATCAAACAGTTTGACAGTTCGGAGTTGATGAAAGTTTTGGAGGCAGAGGGCTTGCCGTTTGCGCCAATCGTAAAACCCGAAGATCTTTTTGACGATACTCACCTAAACGCTTCAGAAGGCTTGCTTGACGTAGAGCTGCACAGAGGCAATCAACCGCTGACACGTCTGCCCGCACTGCCGCTACAAATGGGTGGGCGACGATTTGGTGTCCGGCTACAGCCGCCCTACATCGGGCAACACAGTGTCGGAGCCTTGCAACAGATCGGACTATCAACAGAACAGATCCAGGATTTGATCAAGAAGGAAATAGTTTTTGAGAGCTCAGCCAAGCGCGATTAAGGGGACTGGATCAGTGTTGTTTCCTCGACCAGTACGGCTATTCTGCGATGGCCCACTTGTTCACGCCTTCTGCTTCAACACGTGACAGGTTGAGATTGAGTTGGTAGAGATCCGGACGATAGTGAACGACTATGTGTTCAACTGGCCGGTCGTCGACATCGAAGACAACACGCGATACTTTCAGAAGAGCAGAGCCAACGTTTATGCCCAGCGCCGGTCCGATCGTGCTATCGGCCAGGGTTGCAGATAGAGACTGCGTAGCGTGGCTGATCTTATGGCCGGCACCTTCAATCAGCGTGAGCATTGGATGCTTCTTGATGTCTTTCTGACCGTACTTTCGTCCAATATCTTCCGGGATATGCGTAACTGCATAGGAAAAAGCCTGCTTGTTTTTTCGTCTGATTCGCACCGCTCGCTGCACGATATCGTCGATACGAATACCTAGAGTCTTAGCAACTGACTGTTTGGCACGTACGTAGGAAAACTCCAGCAGTTCGACATCTGTTTCCAGAGCCATAGCAAGCAAGTTCTCCATAAGCCCGATGGTATTACCTGTTACTGATGACAACGGTGGCCTGGAAACTACGGTGGTCCCGTGGCCGCGCCGTCTGACCACCAAGCCTTCGGCTGCGAGTTGGGCGAGGGCTCTCCGCGCGGTGATTCGCGATACACCAAACGACTTTTCAATTTCATGTTCGCTCGGAATGCGGCTACCCATTCCGTACGTGCCAGATACGATCTTATCCAGCAAGACGACGTAGATTTGATGGTAAAGGGGTGTGGGCAACTCGGGATCAACACCGAGGAACCCGGCTGAATCGGTTCGTGACCTGGAGTGCTTTTTTGGCGTCACGGCGGGTCTACGCCAGTCCACATGGATTGATGTTACGAATCTTCACAATACTCGCATATGAATCATCGAATTGTTATAATAACATAACATTTGGCTTCCTCAAATGACGTTCCGAATACAGTTTGTGTGACCGGTTAAGCCAACGACAGGGAGGGTACTCGATGAAATACGATCTTATCATTGGTAATGCACGAGTCGTACGTCCAGCGACTGACGATGTAGAGCGTTTGGATATTGGTATCCGGGATGGAAAAATCGTGAAACTGCATGCGTCCATCGACGCATCAGAAGGCAAGAGCTTCTTCGACGCTGAGAATAAACTTGCGTTTCCAGGCTTGGTCGATGCGCATATGCACACCGGTATATACAATCCTTTGGACGAGGATGCGTTAAGCGAAAGCAGGGCAGCGGCCATGGGGGGTGTCACGTCGTCCATTAACTATATGCGTACAGGCCAGTATTACCTGAACAAGTGTGGACCCTACCGTGAGTTTTACCCGGATGTTCTGAAGTTGTCAGAAGGTCACTTCTACGTTGACTACGCTTATCATCTGGCACCGATGATGAAAGAGCATATTGATGAGATTCCGGACCTCATCGAGAAATACGGCGTTACTTCGTTCAAGATATTCATGTTTTATGGCTCTCACGGTCTGCATGGCCGCTCGGACGATCAAGGATCGTTCCTTATGACCCCGCCTGGTGAAGTCTACGACCTTGCTCATTTCGAGTTCATAATGCGCGCAGTGTCGAGGTGCATCAAAGCGTACCCGGAAATTGCAGACTATACGTCTGTGAGTCTGCACTGTGAGACTGCTGAAATCATGGCCGCTTATACGAAATTGGTCGAAGAGGACGGCAAGTTGACTGGACTGCGGGCCTATCATGAATCTCGGCCACCGCATTCAGAAGGCCTTGCGATCGCGATAGCCGCATACCTGGCGCATGAGACCGATTGTTGCAACATCAACCTGTTACATCTTTCGTCACGTAAAGCGTTGGATGCCGCGGATCGTATGACAGTCGCCTTTCCGCATATCAACTTCAAGCGAGAAGTTACAATTGGACACCTACTATTGGACGTCGATGCTCCTTGTGGCCCTCATGCCAAAGTCAACCCGCCAATCAGGCCCCGCGAGGATGTAGAGGCGCTTTGGGCGGCAGTCAAGGACGGCAAAGTTGACTGGGTTGTCTCTGATCACGCGTGTTGCCGTGAAGAGATGAAGGTTGATCAACAACAGCCGGACAAAATATTCCTTGCCAAGTCGGGCTTCGGAGGCACTGAATACCTTCTGTCAGGACTGCTCAGCGAAGGGTCTCGGCGCGGCATCAGTCTGAATCGAATAGCTGAGCTCGTGTGCTGGAATCCTTCACGGCGGTACGGTTTGTTGAGCAAGGGAGATATCGCCCCAGGCTTCGACGCCGACGTTGTCCTGGTCGACCCGGAAATGAGCTTCGTTGTAAGTGCGCAAGAGTCTGAGTCCAGCCAGGGATATACGCCGCTCGAGGGTCAAGAGTTAAAAGGCAAGGTTGAGCAAACTTTCTTGCGCGGAGCTCTGATTTATGACAACGGTGAGATCAAGGGGAAGCCAGATGGAAAATACCTCAGCCGCCCATACTCAGGTTAGTGCCATGTTGTGGCCTAGGGCGCAAGGATTGTTTGAGGCTCATCAATCATGAAGAGAACACAGAAAATGGCCAGCCCGCCGCAAATGCCAGCCTCCAAAGGCCGTCGCACATTCCTGAGGCAGCTTCTTGCATCCAGTACCCTCCTTACTTTGAATCATGCCCCGATCGCTGCCAGCGCTCCCCAACCATCAGGTGAAAAGGCCTACCGAAATTTCGAGGACATCTACCGAAAAAAATGGACATGGGATCGGGTGGTGCGCGGCACCCACGGTACCAACTGTGCGGGCAACTGTGCCTTTAACGTCTATGTGAAAGATGGAATCGTATGGAGAGAGGAACAGCAGGGTGTGTATGGTTCATCCGGCGATGCGCCAGACTATGGACCGCGCGGCTGCCAGAAAGGGCTGAGGCACAGTAAGTACATGTACGGCTCACAGCGAGTTCTGTATCCGATGAAATCGATTGGTGAGCGCGGAAACGGAAAGTGGGAACGAATAAGTTGGCACCAGGCGACGACTGAAATCGCCGACAAGTTTCTCGATCTGGTTGTTGCACATGGACCGGAATGTATCTCTTACGGTAGTGGCACACAGATGGCGCTCAAGCGCGCATCATTTTGTAGTTTAGCCCGCTTCGCAAACATTACTGGCGTCACTGTTCCTGAATTTTTGTCCGGTGTCGGCGACCTGCCGAGCGGAATTCAAATGACACTTGGCCAGATACACACCAGCGACACTATGGCCGCTGTTTACAAGTCGCGTTGTGTCTTGGTCTGGATGAGTAACCCGGCGGTGACGCGCATTCCGGACGCACACTTTTTTTGGGATGCGAAGTACAACGGAACGGAGGTCATCGCAATTTCGCCAGAGTTCACGCCAACTGCAATGCATTCAAGTCTCTGGGTTAACCCGAAACCTGGAACTGATACGGCTTTGGCGATGGCAATGGTTAACGTAATTCTGGAAGAGCGGCTGTTCAAGGCCAACTACATTCGGGAGCAGAGCGACTTACCGTTGTTGGTGAGGATGGACAATAAGCGGTTTTTACGGGCTGAGGATTTTGCAACTCAAAGCGACGCGACAGCGGATGGCGGCGGATTCTATATTTGGGACGAGGCGACAGATTCTGTAGCCCGGGCGCCGGGGTCCGGAACTGGAAATGACCAGGCCGCAACCTTGAAGCTGGGCAAATTGCGTCCGGCGTTGGAGGGCCGCTGGCGCGTACAAGGGCTCGACGGTGTTATTGAAGTCACGACAGCATTTGAACTTCTGAAAGTACGAGCTGCCGAACACGCCCCGGAGTTGATGTCCGAATTGACAGGCGTTAATGCGAACGTAATTCGCAAAATTGCACGAACTTTTGCGGCCGCGGAGCCGGCGATGATTTTTTCGGGCTATGCGGCGTGTAAGTGGCTACATGGAGATATTCTGCAACGGTCTATGCTGCTATTGCTTTCACTAACCGGCAATATTGGTCCCGAAGGTGGCGGATTACAGATTGGCAACTCGGCTAAGACTCAAACAATGGCTTTCGCATTTGATGGCATCGGTGTGGCGTTTCGCGGTATTTCTGGGACCACCTGGGACTACGATCACGCGAAAATGAAACAGCTGAATCAGGAGACTTACGGGAAAAAACTTGCGCAAGAGTTCGACGATTACTATCAGGAGAGCATCCGCAAAGGATGGTATCCCAGCCATAGCAGCAAAGGCTGGAAGATGGGCTTCTTCGCCGGGAACAACGGCGCAAATTGGCGGGCATCGGGCAAGCGCTGGAGAAAAAGTGCACTTGAAGAGCTTGAGCTCATTGTATCCCTCGTCCCGGATGCCGGTGTAACGTCCCATTACTCAGACTACGTATTGCCGATTGCTCATCATTACGAACGCGCCGACATGATGCTTCAGTCAAGGACACCTTACGTTCAGGTGCTTGATGTTGCAGTGCCTCCGTTAGGGGAGGCTGTGGACGATTGGGAGGCAAACCGACTCCTCGCCGAAGCAATTGGCCGTAGAGCGAAAGAACGTGGTATCGGAATTATCGATGATGTGATCGACGGTCGACGCGTACAGCGAGACTATAGGCGGTGTCTTGAGCTGTATACGATGAATGGGAAAATCAAGAGTGCCAAAGATGTCTGTCAATACATTATAGATACAACACCAGGCATCCCCAAAATACCCTTTGCCGAACTTGCGGAGAAGGGCGTAGTTCGAGTTAACGGTTCCGAACGAACAACCTGGGACGACAAGGAGACGACCTATCACTCTGAAGTTTTTGAGAGTGTGCGTGACAAAGTGCCGTATCAGACTGTGTCCGGCCGGCAATCATTCTATATTGACCACGAGTGGTTCCTTGAGTTTGATGAGGCACTGCCGGCTCACAAGAAACCGCTACATAATGAAGGTTATCCACTACGCATGATGATGGGGCATGCCCGGCATGGAATTCACAGTATGTGGCGGGATGACTCGTTCCTGCTGAGCCTGCAACGTGGTGAACCAGATATATACATCAATCCTGACGACGCTGCGGAACGCGACGTGAAAGACGGAGACACTGTCAGGATTTTCAATGATGCGGGTGAGTTTTTTGCCATGGCACATCTGAGTGCCGGAATTCAGCCATCCATGCTCTTCATGTACCACGGCTGGGATCCAATGATGTTCCGAAATCGCCAAAACTTTGGGGCCGTTATTTCGACAGCGGGACTGATTAAGCCAACAAGTATGGCTGGCGGTTACGGGCAGATTGGATACAAGCCAGCGAGGTTTTCTCCGAATCAGACATACAAAGACTTCACATGCGACTTTGAAAAGGCGTCAGAAGAAGTTACGGCAGGAGAACCTGCATGACACCGGACAGTTTAACCATCACGCCGACAAACGATTCTGAGCGATATATTCAAGATCGCGATTTGAATCTCACGGCTGCCGTTAGGTGTAAGAGCTATGGCCTGTTTTCAAGCCTACTCGCGTCATCCCATGAGATAGATGTTGGCAAGCAGCTGCGTGAAGTTGCTGGCATGGACAACTTTTGCGTATACGGAATCGATTTGGGTGCACTTTGCGGTACGTATCTGAGTGTTGACAAACTAGCGAGAAAAAACGAATACAGCCGGCTGTTCGAAATTGGAGATTCCGGCCCACCAGTGGCGATTCGAGAGCAACAGCAATTCGGTCAGATTTCGGGTATTAGGGAAGACCTGGTCCGTTTCTACGAATTCTTTGATTACAAGATACACCAACACTATGCCTGGGCACCCGATCACATATCGGTAATTCTGGAATTCACTCATCTGCTTTGCTACTACGAAAGCGTAGTCAGTGAAGATCAGTTGTCTTATCAATTGGCCCAATACGATTTTGTCTCGCGTCACCTCGTTGACTGGGCTCCTATATTCGCGGACTTGATTGACAATGTTCAGCCAGACTCACTGTATGCGGACATCGCACGATCACTGTGCTTGTTTATTACACGAGACCACGAATGGCAGGCCAGCACTATTTTTCCTATGGAAAGGAGCGGTGATAATGGCTAGACAGGTAGCGATGGTCATAGACTTGAACAAATGCATCGGCTGCCACACTTGCACGACGGCGTGCAAGTCATTGTGGACAGATGAACCGGGCCAGGAATATATGCTTTGGCACAATGTTGAGACCAAGCCAGGCCCCGGCTATCCCGAAAACTGGGAGGCCAGTGGCGGCGGCTGGGAAAATGGCCAGCTGAAGCCGGGACAGCTCATGTCCAAGGAAAGTCACGGTACGGAATGTTCGGTCAACCACGAGGCTGTTTTTTTTGACGCCAGCGAAATTCGACTCCGGCAGGACGAGAAAATGAAAGTTGGTTCCAATTGGAACGAGGATTCCAGTTCAGGGGAGTATCCAAACAACTACCATTTCTATTTGCCGCGACTTTGTAATCACTGTACCAAGCCATCATGTCTCGAAGCATGCCCGGTACGAGCGATTTACAAACGCGAAGAAGACGGTGTCGTACTGATTGACCAGGACAAATGCCAGGGGCTGCGAGCGTGCAACACAGCTTGTCCTTACAAGAAAATCTACTACAACCACGTCACAAAAAAATCACAAAAATGTATATTCTGTTTTCCTCGACTCGAGAAAGGTGAGGCTCCGGCATGTGCGAAGCAGTGCCCAGGAAAGCTGAGGTTTGTTGGTTTTCTTGAAGATGAGGACGGTCCGATTCATAAACTTGTTTACGAATGGAAAGTTGCGTTGCCCTTACATCCTGAATACGGTACTGAGCCGAACGTTTTTTATGTTCCACCTATCCTTCCAAACGCGTATGACGACAACGGCGATATTTCGGATGATCCGAGAGTTCCGATTGAGTACCTTCGTCAACTTTTCGGTGAGGAAGTCGATGGCGCCTTGATCACTCTAGACGTCGAGATGGAGAGAAAAAAACAAGGAAAGTCGTCGCAATTGATGGACCTGTTGATAGCCAAGGACTGGAAGTCGATGTTTAACATCCCTGATGTAAGGATTGAATGATTTTGTTACGGGGAAATCAAAGAAAGTTTTTATAAGCTATAAAAAAGGTAAACATTATGAAGCTACTACTAAATCGCCTTGAGCGTCGCGCGATCGTTGCATTTGTGTCTGTCATCGTAATGAGCGGCTGTCAGTCGAAGAGCTTTGATCCCGGTACCGAGTTCAGCGACTGTGAGAGCTGCCCGACGATGGTTGTGGTTGCCGGTGGCAGCTTTCAAATGGGATCACTTGAGGGAGAGGAAGGACGTCCAGAGGGTCCGGTGCACAACGTTGCTATTGGATACGATTTCGCTGTTGGGAAGTTTGAGCTGACCAATGGCCAGTTTGCCGAATTTGTTGATGAAGAAAACTATGTACAAGCAAAAAACTGCATTGTCTGGACCGACAAATGGGAGGCACTTGGAGACACGAGTTGGCGCAATCCGGGTTACGGCCGCGAGCCGTTAGAGAATGAACCTGCAGCTTGTTTGAGCTGGCATGACGCAAAGGCCTACGTTGCCTGGCTTTCTGATAAGACCGGCAAGTCGTATCGACTTCCGTCTGAGTCGGAGTGGGAGTACTTTGCACGAGCGGGTGCGGAAACACGGTTTCCTTGGGGCGATAGCGTAGAAGGGATATGCGAACGTGTAAACCTGTTTGATAAATCAGGTCGAAAGGCATCGGCCCTGGTAAACGCTGAAAACCGGCCATACGTTCCTGCAGAGTGCGATGACGGTTTCGCATATGTGTCGCCGGTAGGAAGCTTCCCTCCTAATGCATTCGGCCTACACGATGTCATTGGCAATGTGTGGGAATGGACAGAGGATTGCTACGCGGTCCCATATCCGTTGGGACTGTCGGATGGCAGCAGTTATCAAGTGGAAGGTGAATGTGCACTGCGAAGCATCAGAGGCGGCGGCTGGGTTACGACCCCACTTCGACAACGTCCGGCCTTTCGCGGCCGTGATCCAGAGGCTTTGGTTTTCGTACCGTTCGGAGTACGTGTTGTACGGGACTTGAAGTAAGGCACGTCCATATTGCTGGTTGTTAGTTGAGTGGTTGTGGTCAAGCGACACACCGGTTGGGAGTTCCCGGAGATGAGTGAGGTCCGATGATTGAACTTTATATTAATGGCACGAAATACATGATCGATGTCGACCCAATGACCCCACTCTTGTGGGTCATTCGAGAACAGGTCGGACTAACGGGCACAAAATTTGGTTGCGGCATTGCTCAGTGCGGCGCTTGCACAGTACACGTAAATGGTAAGTCAGTTCGCTCATGCATAACTCCGGTCAAGGCTGCGGTCGGCAACAACGTCACGACAATCGAAGGAATCACTAGTGCCGATGGCGAGCCGCATCCGATTCAGAAGGCCTGGCTAACTGAGCAGGTGCCACAGTGCGGTTACTGTCAATCGGGTCAGATGATGACGGCTGTCGAGCTACTGAACCAGATCAGCTCGCCAACCGACAGCGATATCGATACTGCGATGAGCGGCGTTATTTGCCGTTGCGGAACGTATGGGCGTATTCGCAAAGGCATAAAAACCGCGGCGCTGGCTATGCGAAGCAATGCGGAGGTGCCTGACGATGGCTAAGTGGAGTCGACGGGCGTTTATTACGGCCGGGGTGATTGCAAGCGGCGCCGTTGTTTTTGGCGTCGCGATTCGGCGCGGCAATCCGGTCGACAAAGTTGTCTCATTGGCGGTTGGAGATGATGAAACCCTGATAAATGTCTGGCTGAAAATTGCCACAGACAATTCAATAACTGTGATAGTGCCACATGCCGAGATGGGCCAAGGCGTCCATACAACGCTCGCCATGATGCTCGCTGACGAGTTGGACGCCGATTGGGACACGGTTCAAATGCTTGAAGCTCCTGCGCACGAAGAGTATGCGAACTATGCTCTGAAAAGGGGATATTCGACAGGCGACATAGAGTTCCCGGCTTTTCTTGTTGATTCAGTCAATGGTTATTTCCTCAATGCGGCGAAGGAGTCCGGTACTCAGATCACAGGCGGTAGCACATCGGTCCGCTACACTGGAGAGCTTGCCATGCGTGTCGCTGGCGCCAGTACCAAAGCGGTGTTGTTACAGGCCGCAGCCGACAAATGGAATGTCAACCGAGATTCGTTGCGAGCCGAGAAAAGCTACATCGTTCACGATGCATCTGGCCGGCGGGCGCGGTTTGCCGATTTCTCTGTAGAGGCTGCAAACCTTTCGCAGCCCCCAGCCCCGGTCTTAAAATCACACGATCAGTTCACGATCATGGGAACGTCAGTACCCCGGATTGATATACCAGCGAAAATTGATGGCAGTGCAAAATACGGTATCGACGTTGTATTGCCCGACATGAAGTACGCAGCGATCAAGGCGGCCCCGGTATTCGGCTCCAAGGTTGCAGACATCGATGAAACCTCGGTGCAGGAGATGCCGGGCATCCACAGAATTGTCAATTTGGACAGTGCTGTCGCAATAGTTGCTGATGGGTATTGGCAGGCGCAACAGGCCATGGAGCAGCTCGATGTCAAGTGGACTCTGAGTGGCAACGAGTCTATCGAGCAAAGTGACATTGCCCAGCAGCTTGCAGGTGCCCTCGATGCTGCGAATGCAAATGATGCGTTCGAAGTGGACCTGGAGGCGGGTGATGTCAAGGGCGCATTCGATGCGGCTAGCAAGGTCGTTAACGCAGAATATCGGGTACCGTATCTGGCTCACGCTACGATGGAGCCGATGAATTGCACGGCCTGGATTCACGAGGGCCGGTGCGAGCTTTGGCTCGGCACACAAAATCCACTCGGTTTCACCTTGCGAATTGGCAAGGCGATCGGTATGAATCCGGCTGATGTAATATTACACAACCAGTATCTTGGTGGCGGCTTCGGGAGGCGGTCCGTTTCCGATTTTGCTGAGCAGGCGGCACGAATTGCTGTTGATGTTCCCTACCCGGTCAAATTGATTTGGTCTCGCGAAGAGGACATTCGCCATGATCATTACAGGCAGGCGAGTATCAGTCGTTTTTCGGCCGCAGTGAACGCGGCTGGCCAGCCAACAGCGTGGCAAAATCAGTTTGTGAACAAGCGCGTCCCTGCAGAAGCGCCTCACATCCCTTACGCAATCGATAATCAGCTAATTCAGTTTACCAATAGCGGGGTTCACGTGCCTTGGGGCTTCTGGCGCAGCGTGGATCATTCACTGCATACGTTTTTTACTGAATCCTTCATAGATGAACTAGCGGTTGCTGCTGGAAGCGACCCGCTCGAATTCCGTCGTGAATTGTTGGTGGATAAACCAGGATTCATGTCGGTTCTTGAACGTGTCGCGGAAGAATCCGAATGGGGAACTCCGTTACCAGAGAACTGCGGGCGGGGAATTGCAATATGCCGGTGTTTCGGTACAACCGTCGCGCAAGTGGTCGAAGTCGAGATTGACAATGGAACAATACGAGTCAAACGTGTTGTTTGCGTCGTCGATGCTAGTTTTACGATCCATCCCGATGGCATGAGAGCGCAGATGGAAAGCGGCATTATATACGGGCTGACGGCCGCACTATACGGCGATATTTCTATCCATCAAGGTGCCGTTATGCAGAGCAATTTCCACGATTATCAGATACTGCGCATGAGCGACGCACCAAAGATTGAAACTCACATCATAAATGGCGGGGGGCGATTTGGAGGTGCTGGTGAGGCAGGAACACCTGCAATAGCGCCCGCATTGACCAATGCAATATTCAATGCAAGCGGCCTGCGGATTCGTGAGCTGCCGATAAAGCACGTCGATTTCTCACAACAAGGTCCGGAGATGCAGGGCGTCACCTGATCTGAATTGTGATGCTTATACATTGATGTTGACGGAGTAAACCGTGTAAATCGAAAAATAAGTTCCTATAGTGGGAACGCAAAACGAAATGCCTCCAGCTGGGGAAATGCAATGTACGGCCTCATGCAAAACGAACCTGTCAATCTTATTTCGATTCTTATTCACGCCGCACGATGGCACGGTGAAAGCGTCGTCGTCACCAATTCCGTGGAAGGCGGAATTCGCCGCCAGACATATGTTGATACGCTTGACCGAGTTACCCGGCTGGCATCCAGCCTTGAATTATATGGGCTTCGGCGAGGAGACAGAGTCGGAACCCTGGGCTGGAATACGAATCGCCATCTTGAAGCCTGGTACGCAATATCGGGGGCCGGTGCCATATGTCACACCATAAATCCAAGGCTCTTTCCGAATCAGATTGAATTCATTGTCAACCATGCAGAAGACAGGCTGCTATTTGTTGATCTGACGTTTGTCGACCTTTTGATTGAATTATTACCTAAACTACCCAGTGTGGAAGGTGTCATCGTCATGACGGACGTGGCGCATATGCCTGACATGTCTAAGTCACCGGTTGCGACATACTGTTACGAAGACTTCCTCTCGGCGGTAGGCG
>DDIP01000078.1:13620-29686 GCA_002338605.1 Proteobacteria bacterium UBA1847
GGCGCGTCTTTCGACTGGCCGGTACTGGATGACAATGCCGCATCTTCCCTTTGCTACACATCCGGTACGACGGGTGATCCAAAAGGCGTTTTGTACTCACATCGGGGAAATCTTATTCATGCGTATGCTGTTTGTAGCGCTGATGCGTTTGCATACTCATGCAACGACACGATACTCATGGTCGTGCCAATGTTCCACGCCAACTCGTGGGGCATTGCCTACGCTGCCCCGATGGTCGGGGCGAAGCTGGTTATGCCCGGACCGCACATGGACGGGGCCAGTATTCAGAAGCTAATCGAAGTTGAGAAGGTGTCCACGGCTGCAGCGGTGCCGACGGTTTGGAGTACACTGATCGCACACCTAAATCAGTCAGGGCAAAGAATAGACAGTCTTAGGGAGGTTGTCGTTGGTGGCGCAGCAGTTCCGCGCAACATGATCGAGGAATTCAGCAAGAAATATGGGGTTGATGTTATCCACGCGTGGGGTATGACGGAGATGAGCCCTGTCGGCACAGTAAATCGCCGGAAGCCATTCATGGATGATCAGAGTATGGAGGAAAATCTGGATGTGATGTGCAAGCAGGGGCGAGTGCCGTACGGAGTGGATATGAAAATTGTCGATGCGGACGGGAAAGAGCTGCCACATGATGGAGCCTCATTTGGACGACTAATGGTTCGCGGCCCGTGGACGATTGCCAGTTACTTCAAGTCAAGCGAAGCGATTCTCGAAGACGGATGGTTCGATACCGGAGATATTGCGAAAATTGATAAACATGGTTTCATGCAGATAACGGATCGATCTAAAGACGTAATTAAGTCTGGTGGTGAGTGGATAAGCTCTGTAGAACTCGAATGTGCTGCTATGGGCATTCCCGGTATAGATATGGCGGCATGTATCGGTGCTACACATCCGAAATGGGGCGAAAGACCAGTATTGCTGATTAAAGTCTCCGACGCGGCGTCACCCTCTAAAAAGGATATTCTGGAATACTTGGGCGAGCGGTTTGCGAAATGGCAGTTGCCAGATGCCATTATCAATGTCGATGATATCCCGCTAACTGCGGCGGGTAAGATCGATAAGAAGCCGCTGCGTGCCGCGTATCAGGATTGCTTGCTTGACTAGCAATTTCGACACGTAGCCGATCGAGCAAAGCGATGTAGCGCATTGAATGGTTCCCTAATCCGGATTAGGTCAATTTTGGATTCACGTGCAAGCTTCCTCGTCGATCACACAGATCAGAAGTCGAGTCTCTGGCGTTTTCGACTACTGTCGAAAAATGGTAGTCCTTCACCAACGGCTACCGATCCTTGGCTACCGATCGAGAAAATTGTTGTCATCATCAGACCCGGCACATTTGCAAAGATATCCAATTGGACGTACAAACCGAGATCGCCGTCAGTATTCCTGCGGGATTCATCATTGGGCTTGCGGTTTCAGTCGGCACATTTTCGTTTATCTGGCAGAATCGAGCGACAACAAGTGATCCTGAAGAAGCGGCGATCAGCCTTTTTATAACGCCAGCGGCTGGCTTTGCGGGTTTTTAGTGGGACATGCAATCGTAATCAGTTCTCACCAGGGATTGACCTTGCTTGGATATTTGCACGTCGGGCAGAATCGAGACTGAGTTGACCAGTTGACTGACCTTACTTCGAACACATCTTATCGCCTGGACATTCAGGGCCTCAGAGCTGTTGCGATCGCGCTTGTCGTTCTTGCGCATGCAAAGGTACCGGGTTTCGGCGGCGGATTTGTTGGCGTCGACGTATTCTTTGTTCTCTCGGGTTATCTTATTACGGGCCTGTTGGTGCAGGAGCGAATGTCGACCGGCCGAATTCGGTACGTGACGTTTCTGGCCCGCCGACTCAAGCGTCTGCTTCCGGCGTTACTCGTTATGCTGGTCCTGGTTTTACTTGCCGCGTCTCTGCTTCTCACGGCGTACGAGACTCGAATGCAAACGGGTTCGTTCATGTTCTCGGCAACATGGACCAGTAATTTGTTCTTCGCTTTCGTTGATCGCGATTACTTTTCGGCCCTGCAAGCCGACGACCTCTATCTCCATACGTGGTCTCTGGGTATTGAGGAGCAGTTTTATCTGGTCTGGCCGTGGTTGATGATGGGGTCTTTCCTCCTGTTCGCTGACGATTCGAGTGATGAGCGCAAGCGGATTGTATTACTACGAGTTCTTGCGACCCTATTCGTTTTAAGTTTTCTGCTTTGCCTGTTCTGGTCGAACACCCGGCAGCTATTGTCGTTCTACATGATGCCCGCCAGGGCATGGCAATTCTCCCTCGGAGCTGCAGTTTTCCTGTGGTTTCGCTTTCGAGACGATACCTGTCGACTTTCCGGCACGCTGGCAGGGGGAATCGGACTATTGACGATTCTCGCGAGCTCCGTATTCCTGGGGCCGGACCTTGTTTACCCTGGCTACTACGCATTGTTTCCGTCAGTCGGGGCGTCACTTGTGATTGCGGCGGGAGCGCGGGATGCGTCGACAGGGATAAGCGGTTGGTTGGCAAGCCCATCTTTGGTTTGGCTGGGTAATCGTTCCTATTCGTTGTATTTGTGGCATTGGCCGTTATTGCTGCTTGGTAAGTCGTTCGGGCTGACCGACTCCGGATTCGGCGTCGCATTGCTGATCGGCCTGGCGGTCTTGCTATCGATGGCGAGTTACCGATTCGTGGAGCTTCCATTCTGGAAGGGGCGATGGAGCGATGGTGCTCCGAGTCGGGTAATTCTCCTGTCAGTGGTGGCGGTTGCAGCGGCCGCCGTCGTGTCGGAGCGCCTGGAAAGTACTGTTTTCGCCGAACCGGAAGTGATGACGGTGGCTGGATACAATCCGCGAACCGATGCGACGCCGGCCTTGTATGCCGCCGGGCTGAACTGCGATACGGGTCCTGCCAGCGCGCAACTGGTTCCGTGCGGTCTTGGCAGCAAGGATGGAAGATTTCGCGCAATCTTGTTGGGGGACAGTGTCGGCGCACAGTGGACCACGATGATCGCAAGCATATTTGCTTCACCGGACTGGCAGGTCATTGTTCTGACCAAGTCTGCTTGCCCGGTGGTTGATGAGTCTTACTTCTACGACAAGATCGGTGCGGACTACGCGATTTGCACAGAATGGCGAAATGCTGCAATTGAATATATTGGTCAGTTGAATCCTGACATCGTCTTTATCGGGAGCTCAGCCGAGTACCCATTCTCCGAATCGCAGTGGGTAGAGGGAACGAGCCGCGTCCTGTCAAGGCTGTCGGAGATCACCGAAAACGTTGTCATTATTCCGGGCAATCCCAAGTTGAGTTTCAACGGTCCGAGCTGTCTCGATCAACCCTACAAGTTTTCGTATCGACTACGGGATAGTCAGCGCGAATGCGAGGAGGTGCAGTTCACGTCGACCAGTGACGAGGTCGCAGGCTATCTCAAACAGTCAGCCAGAACGTTCTCAAATGTGAATGTGCTCGATCTGAATGACCTGGTGTGCCCCGGACGAAGGTGTGCTGCCCGAAGAGAAGACGGAATGCCCATATATCGTGATGAACTGCATTTGACGCGGTCGTTCGTAAACGCGCAGGCACTCGAGGCACGGAAGAGGTTGGTCGCGATGGGCATTGTGGCGGGAGATTCGTCGACTTCTTCTATGGATTCTGTTTCCACCCGATTCTAGTCGATCCTTCTCAAATGATACTCGAAGTCCGGCCGATCCGATTTCCGATTGTTCAGCCACACGATGGTCATGCCTTCAATCCAGTGCGCATTTTTTACAGGACCGAGATCCATCGGTTCGAGGCCCATACCCGAAATTAATTCTGCTACACGCTGCTTTGCAGCGTCGCTATCGCCGGCAATGGGAATGGAAATCGCTCCGCCAGGCTCTACCATCTGCCGCCAGTTCAGCGTGCTGAACGCTTTGACCACGAAGGCGCTTGGCGCTACATTCTGAATGATCTGAGTATTCGATGAATCGACCCCAAGCTCCATCTCGGTATCCCAGTCTCCGACGAGCGGATTGGTCGGATCAATGATGATTTTTCCAGACAGGTCGCCGAGATCGCGAGTGATTTCTTCGACCAGAAGTCCCGGAACGGCGAGCACGACGATGTCTGCGTCGACAATCGCTCGTGATGGCAATGCGGCGCTGGCCTGTCCCGGTGTTCCTGACACCAGGTCTTGCGTCTTCTCGCTATCCGGCGACCTCGATCCGTAGACGATGGTGTGGCCGAGCGCAGCAAATTCGGGACCGAGTGCTTTGGCGACATTGCCGGTTCCAATAATGGCGATAGTGTCAGCAAGGGTCGGCGAGACACACCCAATAAACAGAAAGAACGCAGCGGCAAGTGTTTTCATTGTTTCTCCAGACGATCGGTAAAGAACGTCGCTCGATTGATTGACCTCAAGATTGTAGATCAAAGAAAAAGGCGTCAGGGCAATTATTCGATAAATAGACCTGACCCTGGCCGGCGGACTCCCTGACCTGCAAAGCGAATATTCTCAATTTTGCGCAATGGCTCACAGACGAGTATTGCAATTGGGCAGACGCTCGTGTGTAGACGAGTTATGCGCCACCTTAAAGACCTGAAACGCTTGTATCGGTCCAAAGTAACGGAATGAATCAAATTATTTAGCAATTGCTTTAATTGCCAATCTCACGTTGACGCAGTCTTTCAAAAGATGCGTGAGGTATCAGTCACTTCAGCAGGAGTTCCAAGAATGAAATTCCTAGTTTTTCTATTGTTTTCCGCTAATGCATTCGGTCAAGCGGTGATTGGCGACTTGATTCCACAAGGTCAATGGCCGTCAGAGCCGCCCGGCTATGTCTACGATGACAATACCAGGATCAATGACACCTACACCTTTGAGATTCATTTCCGACTCGACAGCAGCAAGTTTGATGCTGGGCAAACGTATTCATGTGGGGGCTCGGTACCAAAAGGGTACTGGCTTTTTGACCGCTGGCCACGTGCTGAGAACGACGGGGCATGGGCGATTGCGATTGGTGGTAACAGGAGTCTGTGTTACATCGACACGCCCTGGTATTCGTGGGGGTCTGGATCGCATTCGACGCAGTTTCAGAATCTGGCGCTGGATACCTGCCATGTGTTGCGGGCCGAACGAACAGGTAGCGAGGTCGCCGTGACCTTGAACGGAAACACCCAAATCATCGGCGAGTGGGACAGTAAGGTGACCTACCGGGCTGGCAGTCGTGGAATAGGATTGGGCCGGGAAGTGAACGGTTATCATTCGTACAGTGTCTATGATTCGTTTCCAGGCGAGATCTCCTTCGTCGAGGACAATGGCCGGGTAATTGACTTCAATACCGACGGACGGGTGACAGGTACGGCCTATCTGGGTGCCTCGGCCTGTAGCGCCGATCCACCGCCGCCACCGCCGCCACCGCCACCACCACCAACACCCTGTGAGATAGACCCGAACAGCGTCGAATGTGCTTGTGAAACGAACCCACACCCCGCGTGTACTGCGTGCACTGCGGCTCTCCAGGCAATCCCGTCATCGACCAACACACACGACCTGTCATATGTTTAGAGCCCGGTCACCACGCCAAAGCATCGCCGCTGTCAAACTGGTCGACCAAAATACGTAAATAGTCAGAAATTGGTCTGCGGCATCAGCCAAGTGTGGACCGGGTCTTGCCGTTCGACCTGGCCCCCAGAATCCTGCTCGCTTTCCGCCTATGGCGGCGAATCTGGCTCAGCGATCTGTCTACCAATTGCCTGAAAAGCGAATACCAATCATGAGCGTTTTCCATGCTCATCCGCTGCTCTTTGCGCAAATCGGCGGCTACGGGGCAGAAAATGCGAATTCGCTCCGTATTGTCTAAGGGCGAATTTACCAAGCAAATGCAGAATCTTGCGTTAATTGGTAGGACCAATATACCGTAATCATCCGCATTATTGGTTGACACTCCTGTACGGTGGTGCGAGGGTGGCCCCGATACGTGTCGAACTGGCCGAAGAAATGACAATGAGCAGGGGAACATCGGCCAGCCCGGAAAAGAGCGCTTTTGCCGCTTGGCAGGGACGGCGACACGTCAAAAGCAACTCAATCGCACACAAGAACCGGGGGACTCCAACATGCGTAGCAGCACCACCTTCCTGAAGACGCCGTTAATCTGGATGCTGATTTTCGGCCTCGTCACGATCGCAAGTGGCGCGTTTGCTCAGGATGACGAAATCGAAGAAATTGTTGTCCAGGGAACCCGCGCAACGATCCAAAGCACGATTGATATCAAGCGTAACTCGACAACGATCGTTGACGGGCTCTCCGCGACAGATATCGGTGACCTTCCTGCGCTGTCGATCGGTGAAGCACTCGAGTCAATCACCGGCGCTTCGTCGCACCGGGAAAACGGCGGCGCGACAGAAATTTCCATTCGAGGTTTGGGTCCATTCCTGAGCGCCACGACCTTCAATGGTCGTATGGCGACAAACGGTACCGGTGATCGCTCGGTCAACTTCTCACAGTTCCCGTCAGAATTGATGAACAAGCTGGCGATCTACAAGACGCAGGACGCGAGCCTGATCGAAGGCGGTGTCGCCGGTCTGATCGAGCTCGAAACATTGCGGCCGCTCGATTACGGCAAGCGTCGTTTCCAGGTTGACCTGAAAGGAAATTACAACCCGGATCAGCAGGACATTGCTGATACATTGGCTGGCGGCATCGGCTATCGGGTAACAGGCAGCTACGTCGATCAATTTGAATTTGATAATGGCGGCCTGGTCGGTATTTCGTTTGGACTGCAGCGCAGTGATATTTCGCAGCCCGAACAGGAAATGCGTTCCTCGAGTCCGAGCGGAACCTCATTGTTTGCCTGCCTGGCCGACAACGATCCCCTGCAAGGCTATTCGAATCTCACTGGCACCGATGATGACTGTGAGGACAACCCGGCAGGCTCAGGTACCAATGGCGGATTCAATACTGCTATCGATCCTGCAACCGGCGTTGCGGTCGACGATGACCGTCCCTACGCCTGGGCAAGCAGTTCGCGCGGATTCCGCCAGAACGATACGCACGATGAGCGTGACTCTGTTTTCGCGGCATTCCAGTGGCAGCCGAATGACCGCCTGGACATCAACCTCGATGTCCAATGGTCGGAACGCCTGCAAACAGAAGATCGCTACGATCTCAACTTTGCCAACATGAAACGCAATACCCGCGGCACGACACTCGACGCCCTGGTTTTCCAGACGAACGGCGTGGTGACCAGCTGGGCAGGCGAGACTGATATCGACTCCAACGGTGAGCTGTATTCCCGAACGGAAGAATATACGGGCTGGGGTATCGACGCCGAATACCACATCACGGATCGGCTTAGCGTCGTTGCGGATGTTTCATCGTCCGAAACCACACGCGTGGAACAGCAGGCGTCATTCCGCCAGCAAAGTCAGAGCCGGCAGGATGTCACGTTCTCACGTAACAACGAAGGCTTTGTGACCTGGACGGTCGAAGACTTTGACATTACCAACCCTTTAAATTTTGACGACGGCTTGCGCGTTCGGATTGATACGGATGCAGACCGTGAGAATACCATCGACGCGGCGCGTTTCGACTTTAACTTCGCGATGAACTCCGGGTTGATCAGCAGTATTGATTTCGGGGCACGACTATCAGAGCTGTCGTACTACGCCGCGCGCGGTGGAAGTGGCTCTGACAGCAATGGCGCTCGCTTCACCTATTCAGTGGGCGATGCCGATCCAACGGTGATGGCGTGTGCCGCGGGCTTTCCTGAAGCAAGCAATCTGAACTCGGCCGATGCCGGCGCGCTGGTCACCAATGTCAATTCGAGCGGCGGCATCATTGATTCGTACAATCACTGGGCGACTTTTGACAACACCTGTCGATTGAATGCGATTCTTGCCGGCAACAACGAGGCCCTGGCGTACCCGGTGCTCGGCAATCACCCCGAGACGGTTGATGTCGGTGAAGATACGCTGGCGTTCTATGTGAAGGCCAATTATGACGGCGAGTGGGCTGGCAAGCCGGTAAGAGGCAACTTCGGCGTTCGTGTCGTCCAGACCGACGTGACCTCCATTGGCTATCGAAGCGCTTTCGTTATTCTGACCGATCCAACGACGCTGGAACTTTCGTTACAAACAACGGGCGATCTTGAGGCAATCGCTGCGAAGCACGACTACACCGAAGTATTGCCGAGTTTCAATTTCGTGATGGATCTTACCAACGAAGTAGCACTGAGAGCGGGAATCTTCCGCGGTCTGTCCCGCGCCAATTTAGGCGACATGGGCTTCCAGCGAAGCTTCCAGGTGGCAGATGACGATGAAGACCCATTAACGGTTGAAGCGCTGCTAACCGGAGTGACGGGTGCTGGCAACCCGTATGCGGATCCCCTCACGTCCTGGAACTATGACGTTGCGCTGGAATGGTATCCGAACGACGACTCAATTCTTGCCGCAACGGTTTACGTCAAGGAGTTTACCGGCGGCTTTACCAATACCGTTGTCCAGGAGCAATACACGGTGGACGGAGTCACATTGGATTTCCCTATCACGCTGCAGCAGACAAATGACTCGACCAGTACTTTGACAGGCTTTGAGCTGACCGGCTCACACAGCTTTTCCTACCTGCCGGGATTCCTGAGTGGCTTCGGCGGCAAGATCAGCTACAACTACGCCGACTCCGATTTTGAATTCCACGACAGCATGTACGGTGATCGCGGCTTCATCGACTCGAACGGCAACTTCGTTCAAACTCACATCGGTATTATCCTGCCTGGCAACGTCCCGGGTTTCTCACGGGAGACTTTCTCCGGCCAGCTTTACTACCAGGCCGGCGAATTTGACGGCTCGCTGATCTATAAGTATCGCAGTGAGTACTTCCAGCCATATACCTCCAACAGTACCCGTCTGCGGTATGTCGGAGACGTGGGTGTCTGGGAGGCTCGAGCATCCTACGATATTACCGACAACATTGAATTGTCGGTCAAGGCGATCAACCTGTTCGATGAGCCCAAAGCCCAGTATTTCTTTACGGACGACAACCTGGGTGAAATGAACTACTACGGTCCAAGAATATTCTTTGGCGTGCGAGCTAAGTTTTAGTTCCCCACCGGGTCGGCCTGACTTGTGTTTGCCGACCCGTTTTTGGAAGGAAGCCAGGCTTCCCTTTCGATATGCAGCGATGCGCTGCACAAATTAAGAATCTGTATTCGAGGTACGAAAAACATGAATTTAAAACTACTTCTTTTGGCAGGGGTTGCAGCGACGTTAATCGGCTGTGGTGGGGGAGACAGAGAAGTTTCGGACTTCGGCACGAACAACAGTTCTGGTTCGGCAGTTATATCCGGCGTCGGCCTGGTGGGTGAAACGCTCACCGCTGTATTGTCAGACCCGGACGGCGTGCAACAAAACACCGTTTCTCATCAATGGTACGCAGACGGTAGCGCAATCTCCGGTGCGGATCGCTCGACCTATACATTGACGTCGGCCGAGGGTCGCGCGGCAGTCTCTGTGAGGATTCAGTACACCGACGACAAAGGCCTCACTTCCACGGCAATTTCCAATTCCATTACCGTCACGTCGCTGAATGCGGCGCCGACATTGGTGATCGATGTGCCGCCGGGTGGAACGACCGTTGGCGCCGTGCTCGATGCAGTGCTCACCGATGGCAACGGCTTCGGCGTCGTGAATTATCAGTGGATCGGAAGTGTCACGGGACCGCTTGCGGGCGAAACAGCTGCCAGCATCACGCTTGCAAATAATCACGTCGGCGAAAATATTTCAGTCAGTGCCATGTATACCGATGACGACGGATACGATGAGAACCTGACGTCGGCTGCAGTGGGTCCCGTTACACCGCCGTCTGCCGCGGGCAGCGTGGCGATATCCGGAGCTATTGAAGTCGGTGCCACGCTAACCGCTTCGGTCGTCGACGGAAACGGCTTCGGTGCCGTGCCTGCGATCAACTACGTCTGGACTGATGAGAACGGGACCGAGCTCGCGAATGTTGTCACTGATCAAACCACCAACGACTATGTCCTGCAACCTGCACAGCTGGGTCTTTCGGTAACAGTCACTGCCACGTATACCGATGGCGCCGCATTTAACGAATCGCCTACTGACACAACGAGAGATTTCATCCACAGTTTCATTGCCGATGGTGAGGTGTCGCTCGCTGCCGCGATCGGCGGAGCCGTGGACGGCGACATTATCGGAATCGATAGTGCCGCAGCTCCAGACGATTACGAGGACATGGCTGAGCTGGAGATCACAGCAGACAATGTCACCGTAAGACTTGTCAACGGCAGTACGGCGGTCATTACAGGCACCACCTGCATTGTCTATGGAAGTTCTACATCGGGTATCACGATCGACGGCCTGGTGTTCGACGATTTGTCAAATCCAAACACCGCGAACTGTGGTGAAGGGGAAGGCTCCATTCGTCTGCAGGGGTCAAACAACACGTTCAGCAATAACTCCATACTGGGCCAGGCAGATCCCCGTCCTGCTTACCTGAGTAGCAGCGATGAACTGCACTACATGACAGTGGGCGGAACGGACAACGTCGTTGAGCGTAATCTGTTTGAAGGACTGCCGACCAGTGAAGGTAAGGAAGGCGCTGCGATCAGCATGTTCATTAGCGCGACTGCAAATGTCAACGAGTCAAACAACAGTAATGAACGTAATATCATTCAGTACAACCTGTTCAGGAATTTCCTGCCGGATACTGTCGAGAATGGTGGTACCGAATGGGATACGGATTCCAATGGCTTTGGCGTGCAAGTCGGTCGATCAGGAAGCGCTGACGGGCGAGGGCTGGGTGCTCATGTCGTTCAATACAACCGCTTCGATACCGTGTTGACGGACCGACGCGTTATCCTGGTACAAGGCGGTGGGAATACCATTCACGGCAACACGATCGTCAATTCCTGGGGAAATGTTGCCCTCGAGCATGGCTACGGCAACACTGTTTCCAGCAACATCATTATTTCAAACGGCACGGGCTACACGGCCGATTTCGGAGGCATGTCGGTCTCCGATAACCTGGACGGTGGTGTTTCCTTTGTTCCTCTGGGGCACACAATTGTTGACAACTACATCGCTAACATCGCCTCAAACTCGTCTGACCGGGCTGCATTGCTGATTGACTCGGAAACCCTGGAGCCCAGCGACTCTTCGAGCTTCGATATCCTCGGTTCAGGTCTGGACTTGACGACAGTTGTGGCTCGAAATTCGATCGTCAATGCGCAAAACGCAATTCAGTATGAGCACAATGCCGAAGAAAGTGGCGTAGAGAACTGTACGAACCTGGATTACATCCTGGATTTCGATGACAACCTTATTGCCAACCAGAGTTCAAATCCTGCCGGTGCCGGTCGAACGGCAATCCTGGTCGATGAATACACAACGCCGCATGGATGCAGGCTCGATGATGCGTCCGACTTTTCTGACACGCACATTTACTCCGCGACCATCGCCGATGACGATGTCCTGTTGAGAAACGGCACAGTGGCACTGCAACATGGGGTGAACGGCAATATCGCGCTCGATGGCTCAGAGGATGGCGCCACACTGACCGCACCCGACGCAAACGGCATGGTCGAGGGCGCTGGCCCGGATGCTGGTATTGGAGTTGACATTGACGCACTGAACTTTATTGACGAGACCATGGTCGGTCCGGGTTCAACCTGGGTCGCGCCGTAGGTTTCGCTTACACCTTGAACTCCGGAGGCTTGCGCCTCTTAGTCATTAAGAAAACCGACGTGCGAAAGCCGTCGGTTTTTTTATGCACGACGTTACGCCATGACTGTTGAAATGCCATTGACTGGACTGGTTCATAGCGCCGCTGGCACGATATAGGCCAGAACATCTGAAGGCTCGCCAATGCGCACGGTACCCACCACCGGTAGAGGCGTCATGACGCATTAATGCAGGCCTCCGACCTTTATTCTGCCGACCCAGTAGTGACGGACTCAAAGGTTCAGAAAAAGCGCAGAGAAATGCACATCATTTGCTAACATGCCTTATCCCAAGCAGCGAGCCGGATATGACAAATCACACTGACCAACGTTTTTCCTCGCGCATGGGGATGATTCTCTGCGTTCTCGGCATCGCGGTGGGGACCGGCAATATCTGGCGCTTCCCCCGTATCGCGGCTCAGAATGCGGGCGATGACGGTGCTGGCGCATTTCTCGTGGCATGGCTGGTGTTTTTGTTCGTCTGGAGTGTGCCGCTCATCATTGCGGAGTACGCTCTCGGGCGAAAAGGCCGCATGGGCGTCGTTGGCACATTCGCCAAAATTGCAGGCGAGAAGTTTGCCTGGATGGGTGCGTTTGTCGGCTTTGTCGCAACGGCCATCATGTTTTACTACTCGGTCGTGGCCGGGTGGTGTGTCTACTACCTTATCCAAATGACCATCCAACCCTTGCCGCTCAGCACCGAGGCGGCGCAAAGCGCCTGGGATGGTTTCCAGAGCAGCGGTTTTCCAGTTGCCTTTCATGCGCTTGTGATGGGTCTTGGTGCGCTGGTTATCTGGAAGGGGATTCGTTCGATCGAACGCGCGAATAAAATTCTGATCCCCGCGTTGCTATTTATCGTGCTGCTTTCACTGGCGCGCACCCTGACGCTGGATGGCGCATCCGAAGGCATCAGGTTCCTGTTTACCCCGGACTGGGCGACGTTGGCCAAACCACGCATCTGGCTCGAAGCATTGACACAGAACGCCTGGGACACCGGCGCCGGCTGGGGACTGATACTTACCTACGGCGCCTACATGCAAAGCCGCCACGGTGTCGTCAAGAACGCCATCATAACCGGTGTTGGGAATAACACCGTGTCACTGCTTGCTGCCATCATCATTTTCGGCACCGTATTTGCTATTCTCGGCGCGCAGATGAGCAAGTCGGAAGTGCTCGACATCATGAAAACCAGTGGCCCGGCGGCAACCGGGCTGACCTTCATCTGGATGCCACAGTTATTTGCAAAGATGCCAGCCGGCAATCTCTTTGCGGTTCTGTTTTTCCTAGGTTTATCTTTCGCCGCGTTCAGTTCGTTGATTTCGATGATCGAACTAACAACGCGTATTCTTGTGGACTTTGGCGTCTCGCGAAAGCAGGCCATTCTTGGCGTTTGTATCGTCGGCTTTTCGATGGGTGTGCCATCGGCGATCAACCTCGACTTCTTCGCCAACCAGGATTTCGTCTGGGGCGTGGCATTAATGGTTTCAGGCGCATTTGTCGCTTTTGCGGTTATTCGTCACGGTGCCGCAAGATTCCGTGCCGAAGCCATCGACAATCAGCCCGACGATTGGAATGCGGGACCGTTGTGGGACAGGTTGATCAGCTATGTCATTCCGCTGCTCGCCGCCGTGCTTCTGGGCTGGTGGCTATACCAGGCTGCCGCCGTCTATGCGCCGGATCGCTGGTACGACCCGTTCAATCCGTTCTCTGTCATGACCTGCCTGGTGCAGTGGGCCATTCCGCTGGTCGTGTTTATCCTGTTGAATCGCAGAATGGCAAGGCGAGTGCAAAAAGTGTCCGACAGAGCGACCGGGTCTACTTGACTCGAATTCCATCGGTTTCACCTTGTTCCCTCCCGGCAGTACGAGCAGTGTGTTCGTACTTGGATGCCGGTCGGGATCTGGTGGGTGCAATCTAGCTGCGTGTCCTGGCTTTTTTGCGGTTCTGAAGTTCCGCCACGGTTACATCACCTTTGTCGGACGTTGCGTTGACCTCGCCAGCGACGCCTGAGACGAGCACGTCACCCAGGGCGGAATGTACGGTGACCGCCGAGCCGCTCGGCACCAGGATTTCATAATCGATCGTCGCGAAACGCTTATGTGTGTGCTTTGATACCTCGTTCACAGAGACGCGTCTGCCATCTGACGTGATTGGCAGCGTTCGCTTGATCTGTGCTATCAGTCGACCCGCTTTTTGTGGATCGGTGCGAGCATAGCGTTCGTCGATCGTGATCCAGGCCTGAATCGTTACCGTGTCGACATCATCGCCGCGAACAACGACCGAACCTTTGTAGTTTGCAATGTCAACGATGGCGTTTCCGTCGATCGCAACCTGTGCCTTGTAAGACCCGGTTGCCGCCGTTGCTGCTACGGAACTGACGAGCAATGCAACAACTGCAACGACTTTTATCAATGATGCCAGAAGATTGTGTTTCATGTTCCCCTCCAAGTGTTTTCGCCTAATCTAATACTTGGATGCGGAGGAATGACGAAACGTTGCTAACAAAAAAGAATGTACGTTTTTTCTATGCCAAAACACTTCGCCTGTAGCAATTTTTCAACGTAACTACAATGACAAAAGCGTGTGCCAAGCATTGTAAGATGATCGACAAAGCAATTAGGTCGCAGCAGCAAGGGCCTGATCAAGATCGGCAATAATGTCATCGATGTGCTCGATGCCGATACACAATCGAACCATGTCCGGCGTCACACCGGCCGATACAAGTTCTTCGTCCGTCAATTGTCGATGCGTTGTTGACGCTGGGTGCGAGGCCAGTGACTTGACGTCGCCGATGTTCACGAGTCGCACGAACATTTCGAGTGCATCGTAAAATTTCACCGCTGCGTCAAAGCCGCCCTTGATGCCGAATGTCATTAGCGCCGAGGGCTTGCCATTGGTGTATTTCTGCGCAAGCTCATAGTATGGCGAATCCGGCAGACCCGCGAAATTCACCCATTCAACCTGGGCGTGATCGTTCAGGTGATTGGCAACCGCCACGGCGTTGTCGCAATGCCGTTCCATGCGCAGCGGCAAGGTCGCGAGCCCCTGCAGAATATTGAAGGCATTCGTCGGACTCATTGCGGAGCCGGTATTGCGCAATGGAACCGTTCGTGCCCGGCCTATGTAGGCGGCGGGTCCGAGTGCCTCCGTATACACGACGCCGTGATACGACGACTCGGGCGTCGTCAGCATGTGGAATTTTTCGGCGTGATCCGCCCACGGGAAGTTGCCACTGTCGACGATTACGCCGCCCAGCGAGTTGCCGTGCCCGCCCATGTACTTGGTCAGCGCCTCGATGACGATGTCGGCGCCCCAATGGATGGGTTTGATCAGAGCAGGCGTCGCGACGGTATTGTCGACAATCAGCGGCACACCGTGCTTGTGAGCAACAGCTGCGAGTGCTTCGATGTCAACAATGTTGCCGGCCGGATTACCAATCGACTCACAAAATACCGCAGTGGTTTTGTCGTCGATCAGCGCTTCGATGGCTGCAGCTGAATCATCGGCCGCAAATCGCACGTCGATGCCGAGTTTTGGCAACATGTGTCGGAATAGCGTGTAAGTACCGCCGTAGAGCAGCGGAACGGTGACAATATTGTTGCCACTTTCAGCAATATTCAGGATCGCGTAATTGATCGCTGCGCTGCCAGCACTCACACACAGTCCCGCGATGCCGCCCTCGAGTTCCGCGCAACGTTTTTCGAGTACGTCGACGGTTGGATTCATGATGCGCGAGTAAATGTTGCCTTCAACTTCGAGATTGAACAGCGCAGCGCCGTGGGCGGCATTTTCGAACTCGTAAGCGATGGTCTGGTAAATCGGCACGGCAACGGCTTTGGTTGTCGGGTCAGACTTGAAGCCGGCGTGGATCGCGAGCGTTTGATCTTTCATTCTTTTTCCTTGTTACCTGCGGTGTATGCGAAATGAGCAGACCGAAAGGTAGCAGAAAAAAGTTTTGGATTATTTGTTGCTTGTGAAAGTAATGTTTCGCCGTGTACCGACGTCGCCGAGATCAGCGGGCGTTATTCGCCCGCGATCTCCAGCATCCTGTCGATGGTTGATTCCGCCGTTGCCGCAGCACCTTCAGATTCTTCCGGGGCCACGGTATGGAATACGGCTTTCAGGAATTCGAGCTTCACGGACTCCGAGTAGTGCAGGCGAATTGATTGCTTGTCCGACTGGTCTGCGAAACCTTCGCCGACTGCGCGCAGGAAGTTGCTAACGGATTCGATGAAGCTGCTGAATCCATTGCGCGTTACGGGCATGGCGTCGTCCGTGACTTCCGCGGCGACGGGTTTTGCTGACGTATCGTCGGCTTCAACCACGTCGGCCGTCCCTGGCTCCGGGTTCACGACGGGTGCT
>DDIP01000015.1:0-2464 GCA_002338605.1 Proteobacteria bacterium UBA1847
GTAGTAGGACACAGCCGCAGACAATGACGGAACCGCCAGCGCCAGCCGCGCCGAAACGCCGCCGCCATAGCAGAATCCGACCGAACCGACTTTGCCGGTGCAGTCCGGATGATTCTGCAGGAAATCGACCGCGGCAACGAAGTCAGCAAACATCTCGTCACGGTCTCTTTTCCTTTGCATTTCGCGACCATCGTCGTCATTTCCCGGATAACCACCCAGCGGTGTCAGCGCATCAGGCGCGAATCCAATGAACCCGGCGACCGCCAGTCGTCGAGCAACATCTTCGATATACGGATTCAGACCCCGATTTTCGTGAATGACGAGAACAGCCGGTAGTTTATGTTGATAAACAGCCGGTCGTGCGAAGTAGCCTTGCATCACTTTTGCCCCGGCCGGTGAGGCGTACTTTTTGTAGCTGGTGGTGATCGATTCGTCGTCGGGGTCGACCTGTTGCGCAAGTGCATAGTTTGGGCTGAGGCTTGCCAGGATCGCCGCCGCGGAGCTCACTGACGCAGTAATTCTGGCTGCGCGATCGAGAAATTGTCGTCGACTGATTTTGCCGTGTACGTAGCCGTCGAAAAGCTGCAGTACCCGATTGTCGAATTCCGGTTTACTGCCCACTGATGTATTGCTCAAGATGCTGAATTTCTTCCTGCTGGTCGGAAATAATCGCCTGCACCAGGTCACCGATCGAAATCAGGCCGACAACCTTGTCACCTTCGACAACAGGCAGGTGGCGAATCTTCTTTTCCGTCATGGTCGTCATACATTGATTGACCGTTTCCACAGGGCTGGTGGTCAGGACGTCCGTTGACATGATTTCGCCAACCTCGGTGGTTCGGGACGAACGTCCCTTGACGATGACTTTTCGAGCGTAGTCACGTTCTGTGAGAATCCCCTTAAGCTCTTCACCCTCCATGACCAGCAGTGATCCGATGGATTTTTGCGCCATAAGGATAATTGCATCGAGGACGGAAGTTTCGGCCGCTACAGAAAATATTTCCCGGCCTTTTGTATCGAGTAGATGCTGAACCAGTTTCATGCTGCCTCCCTTGAAGCGCCCGCGTTGTGGGCGCTCCTACAGGGAGATATTAGCGCATTTGGCAGGCCTTAGGTTTCCTGCTCCACGTCGCCGCGCACGTCGGAGATCGATACACTGCCGCTGCCATCGTCGACAATCGTCAGGTTTTTCTCGATATCCGATACCCGGATACTGCCCGAGCCGTCATCAATCGTGACCGAGCCGCCGACGCGCCTGATTCCGATGCTGCCTGAACCATCAACGACAAAGACGTCGCCGGAGGCATTGCCGATGTCAATTGACCCCGATCCATCGTCTATTTTCACATTCGCGACATGGTTGACGTCAATGGAGCCCGATCCGTCATCAATGGATACGTCACCCATCGTCCCGGTGACGTCGATGGATCCGGAGCTATCAACAATACTGACCGCCATGCCCTCGGGCACCCGGATATCAAGGTCAATCCTGGCATTCTTTCCGAGACCCATGAAGCCGCCGTCAAAGTACGATTTCAGCTCCGCTGTCTTGCCTGACTCCCGCAACGATAATGTCATGCGTTTCTCGATAAATTGCAGTGCATCGTCTTTGTCGCCATCATCAACAACAATCGTTGCCTTGACAATGACCTCGCCCAGACCTTCGACACCCGTTACATCCATACTCCCAGCACCGGCATCAATCGACAGAACTGCGATATCGTCGCCGTCCAGAGTCAAGGTACGAAGTTCTTCGTACGAACCCCAACCTGCGTGGGCGAGGCTGGCGGTAAACATGGTAATGACAATAAAACTGCGCATAGGATTCCCCTTTGCAATGGCAAGTCAGTGTTCCTGATGTGTTTTAGACGCTCGCCGAACGGCTTTGGTTGCAACGGGGCGTTTTATTTCGCGACTTCAAATTTTTTCAGGCGCCTGCCCAGTTCACTGGCTGGCAGCCATGACCCACGCAACATGACACCATGGACCCGGTTGCTATTGCCAATATCTTGCAGTGGATTCGCATCCAACAGCACGAGGTCTGCGTCTCGACCGATCTCGATCAGGCCGGTGTTCGACCCCAGGAATTCAGCAACTGCCGCTGTACCGGTCCTGAGCGCTTCGTAAGGCGTTAACCCTGCATCGACCAGTGCCTTCAATTCTCGATGAACGGAAAATCCGGGAACATTGAAAGTTTGCGGCGCGTCGGAACCCAGCAGCAATCCAGCCCCGCTGCGCTGAAGCTCAAGGATCAGCCGCCGCCTTAGCTGGATTGCTAGCGCGGCGATCTCAGCATTGTAGTTGCGGTCGTTGAGTTGCGACTCCTTGGCTGCAACCCACTCATCGACGACGGCCCTGGATACGTAACGATTCTCAGGTCGTAGCCGAAGATCGGCCACCGGCGTATCGTCGATCAGTTGCTCGACCAGTACTTCTGTCGGTACGTTCCAGGTTCCGGCGGCTG
>DDIP01000015.1:2582-6460 GCA_002338605.1 Proteobacteria bacterium UBA1847
ACGTAGCGGCCGCTATTTCCGGAATTCGGTCGGCATCGATGTCTGCGGCCAGCATGACATCGAAGAAGCCACCAAAACCACCGGCTCCGTCATCACTCGGGGGCAGTAGCGCAAGGAAATAGCCGTCGAGATGGTCGATCGTTGCCATGTTTTTTCGCAGCGCTTCCCAAACTCCGCTGGCCACTGGCACGTGACCGGCGTATGGCATGCCAATTTCGTTCGCGGTTCTTGCCAGCGCGTCAAACTCTCGCCGATTCAGACCGGGATGGACCTTGATGAAATCGTACCCGACTGCCTGTTGCGCGCGGACCATTCTCGCCGCGTCAGCGGCGCTGGAAACCGAGCGACCGTTTAACGACGGGCCCGATGTAATCAGTCGTGGACCAAAGATTTCCCCATCCGCAAGCTGCTGTCGAAGCTTGAGGTGCTCGCGCCGACCGAGCATGCCGCGAATTGTCGTGACGCCGTTGGCAACGAACAATGTTGCAAGGCGTTCAATCTGAGCGGGTGATGTACCGGTTACATGTGCGTGCATTTCGGCAAGACCCGGCATGAGGAAGCGATCGGTACCGTCAACCACAAGCGCACTCTTCGGCACCGGCACCGAATCGACATCTCCCATTCTGACTATCTTGCCGTCAGCGACGACAAGTGTTTGCTGTGCCAGGACGACGTCGCTGGACATCGGCAAGACATTGACATTGACAAAGACAGTAAGGGAATCTGCCGCAATTGCGGGTGACAGGACGAAGAATAAAGACAGCGCGAAGGCTCTTTCAATCCGGTGGATCATGTTCTGCCTCTTACCGAAGCCAGAGCTTCACGACTGATGTTTCCGCCACAAACAATCGTCACAACATTCTTGCCAACGATATGCTCCCGGCGGGCGAGCATCGCGGCAACGGCAACACCGGCTGCTCCTTCGATGGTGTCGCCCTCCGCGTCCATATAAAGACGCATCGCAGAAGCAATTTGTTCCTCGTCCACTAGAATAAATTCATCGACGACGGCCCGATTCAACTCAAATGTAATCGCATCTGCCTCGATTCCCCCGGCAGTACCGTCCGATAACGTCTTCTCGCTGGGAAGTTCCAGTATTTTGCCGGCCTCAATGGAGCGCGCCATCACCGCCGACGCTTTCGGCTGGCACCCATAGATCCGAACTGCAGGATTACTTGCCTTGAGGACACTGCCTACGCCACCCACCAGTCCGCCTCCACCGACCGCGATAAACGCAGCGTCAATGTCGGGCAGCTGTTCGAGTATTTCGACACCGCAGGTCCCCTGCCCTGCGACAACATCCTCATCATTATAGGGCGACAGGTAAACCATGCCCTTCCTCAGGGCAAACTCGCGCGCATACTCTTCTGTATCGAGGCCGTCTGTGCCGAAGTGCCGGACCTCGCCACCGTAGCTTCGGATCTTGTCCACCTTGGCCTTGGATGTGTGCTCCGGAACGAAAACGACACCCCGGGTGTTCAGCTCCTGCATGGCGCAGGCGACCGCCGCGCCATGATTGCCACTGGATGCGGCGACACATCCCTGCGCGCGTTCGATGTCACTGAGCATCATCAGTTTGTTGGTGGCGCCGCGCAGCTTGAAAGAGCCGGTTGTTTGCAGGTTCTCGAGTTTGAAAAAAACCCTGGCGGCAAGCTCCTGACTGAAATACTCCGAGTAACGCAACTCGGTGCGCCTGACTTTTCCTGCAATACGCTTTGCCGCCACGACTGCATCGGAGCTTGTTTTGATCAGATCCCCCATCGTTCAGTCGAATGTGTTGCAGGCATCGGGATCACCTGTTTGCAGTCCGGTCCGAAACCATTTTTGCCGTTGCGCCGACGTGCCATGTGTAAATGACTCCGGAACCACACCACGGCCACTCTGCTTTTGCAAAGTGTCGTCGCCAATTGCGCTGGCAGCGCTCAGCGCTTCGTCAACGTCGCCATCTTCAATGATATTGCGTGCACGATTCGCGCGATTCGCCCAAACACCGGCGAAACAGTCGGCCTGCAATTCGAGACGTACCGAAAGTGCATTACCTTCCGCCTGGCTCAATTGTCTGCGCATCGTATGCACCTTGCCGGAGATACCGAGGAGATTCTGCACATGGTGCCCCACTTCATGCGCAATAACGTAAGCCTGCGCAAAATCGCCCGGGGCTTTGAATCGCGTGCGCATTTGTTCATAGAAATCGAGATCGATATACGCGTTCTTGTCGGCCGGACAATAGAACGGACCCATCGCCGACTGTCCAAGACCACAGGCCGAGCGCGTGGCGCCGCTGAACATGACAAGCGTCGGCGCTTCGTAACGCCGACCTTCAGCGGCGAATATCTCGGTCCATACATCTTCGGTGTCCGCGATGACAACACTGACCATGTCCGCAAGTGGATCGTCCTTGAGATCCTCGGCCGTCGGTCGCGTACCAGGTTCCGAGGACGACGAACCTGCCTGCATGCCTTCGAGTAAAGGCGTCGGATCAATTCCGAAATACCAGGCGACCAGGATGAGCGCAATTGTTCCTATTCCGCCACCCAGCATTTTCGGCGTCGCGCGCTGTCCTCGCCGGTCTTCAATATTCGAACTTCGCCTTCCTCCACGCCACCGCATATTCGACTCCATAACCATTTACAGGACGCCACTTTACAATAATTGGCCGCCGACATAATTGCATTGCATCACTATGCCCGACTATGCAACGATGGCTATCCATTGAAAAAGGCACAACTGCTGAAAAGCAGCGTCGCAAAGCCACCGGTCTACGGGCTAACACCTACGACAGCGGAGTTACCAATATGAAAGCACACGGTTTTCGTGATACGGGCAAACTGTATCGCCGCCCGCCATCTCCTGGCAAACAAACCCCAAAAAACCTCGCGCGCCTGATGCGTGCTCTTGATCGCAATACGAATATTGCGGCTCCCCTGCGTGCAAGAGGAGCGGGCAGCTCATCAACCGACTGCAACATCGCAACACACGGCACCGTTATAAACACGACGTCGCTGGATCAGATTACACACATTGATACCTACAATCACACGGTGACTGCACAAGCCGGCGTTCGCATCGGGGAACTGATTGCGGCGCTTGCAAGTGAGGGCCTTGAACTCATCGGAAATTTTGATCAGACCGAGAGAACGCTGGGCGGAGCAATCGCGTCACCGTGCATGGGTCCGGGCATCGGTGACCAGGCATCGCTGCTGTCAACTCAGGTGGTTAACATGAAGGTCGTCACCGCCAGCGGAAAAGTGATGAAGATCGGCGAGACACAGCAGCATTTGCTGAGCGCGTTTCGCCTCAGCTACGGGATGCTCGGTGTGATTTACGAAGTGACGCTGAAAGTCAGGCCGATCACGAACTTTGCTGCCAGCCATCGCAGCATGGACGTCGATACGTTCGCGCAGGTCTCGGACCGGCTCGCAAAGGGCAATATCGGCCTCAAGTTTTACCTGATGCCCTATCGCAATCATGTGTATCTCGACTTGCGGCACTATGAGACGGTCGGTGGCAACGCCTATAACGCTCCGTGGAAGATTAAGGACTGGGGCGAGAGCACTGTTTTGCCGAGCGTTTTCAGATCACTGAGTCGCGTCGTCCCCATACCGTCGGTTCGCTACCAGTTGATGGATTCGATTTCCGCGACGACGCACGGTCTGGTCAATTCCAAGCTGGTTCGAAACGGTAACAATGTAACAGCCGGAGGCCGGCATCGGCGACGCAAGTCGAGCAATTTACTGTACTCGACCTGGTGTTTTCCCGCCTCGGACTTTTCTGTCGTCGTGAAAGCTTATGCCCGGTTCTGCCGGGAAACTTTTGCGCAAACTGCTTATCGCTGCGATTTGCCGGCGGTTGGCTATCGTGTCGCGAGAGACAATTCG
>DDIP01000015.1:6593-6885 GCA_002338605.1 Proteobacteria bacterium UBA1847
ATCATTCGACGAGCCACTGATCGCGCTGCAAACGGTATCCACGCAGAAACGCGGGTGGGACAGTTTTGTCATGGATCTGTCGGAATTTGCGGAAAACTGGGGCGGTACACCGCTATTCAACCAGTCACTGGCGACCCGGGACGCCTATGTCTCCCAGACCTATGGCGGACGCATGGAGTTTTTCAAGAAGCTCCGCCGGCGACTCGATCCCGAGAATCGTTTTCTCAATCCCTACCTGGCACGTTACTTCAAATAGGCCCCGGTCGGGCGCGCTCGGGACGTTCCGAAGCCA
>DDIP01000014.1:0-15426 GCA_002338605.1 Proteobacteria bacterium UBA1847
GAGAGCACTTTCCCTGAGGCTTGCCAGAACGACAAGGTGCCGGCGGCGCAGCAGGTTGGTGGCGATACGGAGTTCCTCCGAATCTTCCTCGCGCGCGTTGCTCAGAATGATGATCAGGGATCGGCGGCGCTGTTTCAACGTGAGTTCCGTTGCGGCCGCAATGTAGTCGATTTCAATGGGCTTGGGCTGGATGTCATAGACGTGGTTCAGGAGTCCGTTGATGGCATCGGCACCCTTCCGCGGCGGCAACCACGTGCGCTCGCTGCCAGCGGTCATAACGCCCGCTGAGTCGCCCTGCCGAATCGCGACGTAGCTGAGCAAAAGCATGGCATTCAGTGCGTGGTCGAAGTGCGCGAGCTCATCGTCCTTGGCGAGCATGCGACGCCCTGCGTCGAGCAGAAATACGACTTGCTGATCGCGTTCATCCTGATATTCGCGTGCGATCAGTCGCCCCATTCGGGCCGTCGCTTTCCAGTCGACCGAGCGCAGGCTGTCGCCTTCCCGATAGTCACGAAGCTGGTGAAATTCGATGCCTTCACCGCGTCGGCGACTCAGCCGGACACCGGTAATCTGGGACTGCGGATCGACCGCATAGGCGAGCAGGTTTGAAATGGTCGAATAGTTCGGATACACATGTGCGGTTGACTGAATATCGATGAACCGCTGGCGCCACCAGAGCCCAAAAGGCGACGCGATTCGAATTTCGCAGCCTGCGAATTGCTGTGGCCCCCGTTCTGTCGCCCGACCCTGATACTCAAGGTCGGCAACCTCACCGGGTTCGATGATGCAGTCGAGCGGCAGATCCGGTGCCAGAAAAGACTGCGGATGATGGTCAAACACACGAACCCTCATGCGTCTTGATTGGGGATTGCCTTGAAGCTCAAGCCCGATGTCAGTCCAGGTTGCGAGCGCCATCGAAGCGGGCGCCCGGCGCTGCAGTCTTGGAGCTTTTGTCCCAAGCAAAAATACAATGTCAAAGCACGCGATGAGGACCACCAGCCCGGCGGCGATTTTCCACGCCAATGCAGATGCAGGAAAAAACGCAACACCGATGCCCGCCAGCGCGAGCAGGCCGACAAGGGAAATCAGTCGAATACCCGGCGTCACTGTCGCGGCGCACTCACTTTCTGCAGGATGTCGTTGAGAATGTCGTCCGGCTTGTAGGATTCAATCTCAAGCTCCGGCGACAGGGAAATCCTGTGGCGAAGCGCCGGCAGCGCGACCTCCCGAACGTCATCCGGCGTAACGAAGTCCCGACCCTGCAACACCGCCGCGGCACGTGCCGCGCGTACGATTGAAATAGAGCCTCGCGGCCCGGCCCCCATTCTCAGACCGGATGACTGGCGAGTCTCACGGACTATGCGAACGGCATAGTCCAGGACGGCCGCATCGATACGCGTGGTCGCCACAAGCTCTTGTGCGGTGACGACGTCGTCGCTGCTCATCACGGTCTCAACCGCATCCGTATAGAGTCCTCCGCCGACCCGGTTTCCGGTGGCAACAGCAACGATCTGGTTTTCCGATTCGTGGTCGGGATAATCGATCAGTACGTTGAAAAGAAATCGATCGAGTTGCGCCTCCGGCAGCGGGTAGGTCCCTTCGTGCTCAACCGGATTCTGTGTTGCGACAGTCATGAACGGTGGCGGCAGCGGCGATGACTTGCCTTCGATGGTTACCTGGTTTTCCTGCATCACTTCGAGCAAGGCGGCCTGCGTCTTGGCCGGGGCACGATTGATTTCGTCCGCCAGCAGGAGATTCGCGAACACCGGTCCTCGACGAACACGAAACGTCTCGGTCTTCGGGTCATAGACGGCGTGGCCGCTCACGTCGCTCGGCATGAGATCGGGCGTGAACTGGATGCGTGAGAACCGGCCACCGACTGCCTTGGAGATCGCTTTCACGAGTAATGTCTTGCCGAGGCCGGGGACACCTTCAAGCAACACGTGCCCGCCTGACAACAACGCCGTGAGCACGCTGTCGATCACGGCGTTCTGGCCAACGAAAGCCTTGCCGATTTGTTCTCGCAACAGAGCCAGTTTTTGTTGCAGTTGCGGATTGCTGTTGGGCGGCTGCGCGTCGGTCATAGTCTTTTCCTTACTTTTTGCAGGGCTTGGATGTTGTTGGCGAATTCGCGGTGTCGCGACTCGTTGTGATGCAGGAGAACGGCAAGAATGGTTTGTGCGTCGATATCGCTCAGACGGGCGAGGGCCCGCGCCTGGTTGTCCGGCGACATTCGGCTGATGTCCGGATGCCGGATTTCGGCATCGTGAAGCAGTGCGTCTATTGAACTCCTGGCCAGGCTGGCAGTACCGTGGTGCCGCCATGCGAAATGTCCGGCGGCCGAAACATGCTCAAGTATGGATCGGCGTGCTGTGACAGCAGGCTCGATCGCCGGGCCGAATTTCGGAATGACCGACCAGAGCCACAACATCAGCGCCGCCGCCGCAGCGACCACAGCGTAGGCGGCATTGTTCCATATCAGTTGCCAAAGCGCGGGAAAGGACGAGTCCAGCACAAACCAGACCTTGCCGGATGGAACATAACCGGCAACGACATCCAGCAGGAAGCGAGCGTGGTCTTCGTCGCCGAGCGAACGATTCAGGAAATACTCATCGTCGGCGATCAACGTTACGTAGCCGCTACCCCAACTGCGGCGGGCAGCGATATAGCCAAACTCGTCGTACAAGGTTGCCGAATAGTCGTTCGCGTCCGCGACCTCAACGCGAAGCGAACTGGTGCTGAGATTAAAGAAATAATCAAACTCTTCGTCCGATGTTGCATCGTTTTCGGCGTCCTCGTCTTCGTCCGGGATATGCTCGAGCTCGACAAACCTGGCGCCAAAACCCTGGATGAATTCGTCGGTGATGCGTGACGCCTGCCTCGGCGGCAGCAATACCAGGTGCCCGCCGTTGAGGATCCAGTCGAGTAGCAGAGATTGTTCGTCCATGATTGCGATGGATTCCGACGTTCGACTAACTATCGTGTCGTGGTAATAGGGCAACCACTCTGACGGTGTCAGCGACGCTCGCGAGTCTGCCTCTATACCCATTTCCCTCAACAGCAACTCGGCTGCCAGGAAATCGTTGTAGCGTGCCTCTCCGCTGTAGCCAACGAACTGGCGGTCAACAACCTTGTGGTGGGTTTGTAAAAACCACGCCCCGAACAGCGTGAGTCCAAGCACAAGCAACAATGCCAGTGTGCTTTGCCTCATTGCGGACCACCAAAATGCTTCGGCCATTCGGTACACATCGACAACACAGTGGACTCGTCCGGATTTCTAAATCCATAGGCGCACAGGATCCAGGCTTTGACAACTCGCGCGAAATAATCGGACTGCTCGGAGTCTGCCTGATCGGTAACGGCCGCAAGGCACAGGCCTTCGGTGGCACTTTCCGGCAGGCGAACGCCGTATTTTGCAACGGCTCTGAATACACTGCCGCGATAGAGCAGGCTCAGCGCGTCACGGGTTTGGTTTGCACGCCATAGCCGGGCAACCTCCCCCGGAATATCGGCCGGAAGTGACTCGGCAGTAACTTCGCCTCCCGACAGCACGATTCGCCGGGTTTTCTGCGGCTTTGGCAAGCCGAATCCAATGTACGGCAACCAGCGACCCCTGGTGACGAAAATCAAGCACAACAGCGCTGCAAGCAGGATCCACAAACCGAACTCGATGAGGTAGGAAAAGAACTTGCCGATTCCGATGAGGGCATTCTGGAAAGCGTTTGATGAAGATCGGCTTGCGTTGACTTCGTCGTCTTTGGCATTGATTGGCTTCCAGACTTCGGTTTCCTGATACTGCCGCAGCGCGTCATTCGCGAGAGCGGCATTCACGGCCGACCGGGCGTCATCGTCGTTCCAGTAGCCGACGAACCCCGAATCCTCCCTGGCTGGCATGGGTGTTTCGACGTCACCCTGTGCAACGGCGTTGTCCGGCAGCATCGCCAGCGGTAGCAAGCAGGCAATCGCGAGGCCCGCCACAACGCCTGCTGCCCGGCGTTGTACCAGGCGTCGGAACGCAACTTCTATGTCCCACGCTTCGAGCTGGGTTCGACAATTGATATACAAACCAAAACCGGCACCGACGAACCACGGCTGCAGTGCCGATTGTGCGACATAGAAAATACACAGGCTCATAAGCACCGCCCAGCGATCGCTGCTCTGGAGCGGGATATTCAGCCAGTCCATGCCCAGTGAATCCTGGTACGCGGTTGGAATGAGGGCGAAGATGATCAGGAAGACGCCAAGATAGAGCGCGAGGACCAGGTGATGATAGGCGAGCGTGACGCCCATTCCGTAGTTGGAGATCCTGATATTGAGCACCTTGGCCCGGGCCCGCCGGGCATCGCCGCGCAGGCCCTCAAGCTGAGTCACGGGCATCGCCGTCGAACGTGCCATGTGAAATCGGTAGGGGGGCAGCAGAAAAATGAGGTTTCTCAACAGCAATCGCGGTGTCGCTCGCAAGGCAGATCGGACGTCCGCATCCTCGCCGAACAGGCGGCGTGAAATGATGCGAAGTATCGGGCCGTCAGCAAGCGGTTCAAACCACCAGTATAGGAACAGTGCCAGCGTGCCATAAGGCGTAAAGATCACGACAGCGACGGACAGAAGCAGCAGAGGTAACGTGATTGCGAACCAGATCCGATAGATGGCAGCCGCGTCACGACGAACCATTCGAGCGCCGAAGTCGACAGCCTCCCATTCGCTGCGTGGCCGCATTTCAACCGTGACGTTATTCAGGTCCATTGCGACCCAGCAGCATGAAATACAGGGCGAGCGCGACCCAGAGTGACAGCCCAACGCCGTATTTTACGGTCAACGGCGGCCAGGTGGATGACGACCAGAAGGCTTCGATAAATGCGGCAACAACCAGCATCAACGCGCCACCGTAAACCAGCGGCATTCCCGCCGTCGCCTGATCCCGAATGGCGTGCCAGCGCTTTTTTCGGCCGGGCGCGATACCGCCGTAGCCAATCATCAGTCCGACACCGCCAAAAATCATGATGGCGGTCAACTCGAAGGCGCTGTGGCCTGCGACAAATGGCCAGAAGGTTTCGCTGAACCCGATTAGGGTCAGGTGCATCGCAACCGCGCCGAGAACAAGACCATTGAAAATCAGGTAAAACAGGCTGCCAAGGCCGAAGACCAGCCCGCCGGCATAGGTCTGAAATCCGATGCTGACATTGTTGTAAATATAGAAACCGAACATGTAGACGTCAGTATCTGATTCCCGCTCGCGGCCAAGGACAGAATTTGCCGGGTCGTACATCGATTCCATTTGCGCCACCTCGGCCGGTTCTAGCAGTGAAAAGACCAGCTCAGGTTTGAATGCGATCGCGATCGCAATCGCGATCGCCGGCAAATAGAACACTGCCGCCGAAACCAGCATGAAGCGCCACTGTTTGCGAAATGTTGACGGCAGGCTTGAGGTCAGAAATTGCCCGAATGCGCCAACCAATGAGGCCCGGCTCTGGTAAAGGTGTCGATGACCGTCCAGCGCCAGCGCATTGAGGCGCTGTTGCAAAGCAACACTGTATTGCCGTGTACGGGCGAGCGCCAGGTGATGACAGACTTGTCGATACAAGGCAGGAAACTGCGGGGCAATGGCCAGGCGCAGGTCGCGATCGACCCGGAGTCGCCGGTGATCGTGAGACAGGATCGATACCCAGTGTTCAAACTTCTCCCAAACCGGCCGGTACTTCCTTTCGAATGCGTCCTGCTTCACGCGCTTCTACCGCTGCCGGCAAGCCAGCTCGCGTGTCCGCGCAACCGCTCGGCGTCCAGGTCAGCAAAAACCGGGCTGAGGATTGCAGCGAGTTCCTCGCTGCGCTCTCTATTCAACATCGAGGCGCGCTCGCCAAAGCTGACGATCGCATGCTGTTCCGCAAGGGTTAGCGGCAGCAGCAATGGGACAGGTTGTGCGTCATTCGGTTTTGGCAGGGGCCGCTTTCCGGGATCATGAACAACGAAAGTTCCCGCCGCCAGGTCACCGAGCCGCTGGAAATTCTTGCTGAGCAGGACACTCATGCAACCAAACGCATAACAGCCTGGCAGGACATCGACAAAGCGAATCAAGTTACGGATCAGCGAACCTGACCAGTCGACCGGCGTGCCATTGGTGTTCATCACGCGCAAGCCCAGCGCGCGCTTGCCAGGTGTCGCGCCATTGTTGAAGACCTCGAATAGCACGTTGTAGAACCAGAGCGCGATAAACAGGATGACCATCGTGAGGCCGCCGCCGACCTTTCCGAAGAGACTGAGTACGATCATCACAACGAAGATTGTGACGTACTTGATTAACGCATCGATCAACCATGCGAGGGAGCGTGGTGCCAGGCCGGCAGCCGGGAGCTTGAGCTCCACCCCTTCGGGCGTGCCAATATTGAGAGTCGTATCAAGCAGCAAGTATTTTCGCTTGTTGTGTCATCGGAATTCGCAAGCAGTAATACTAAGGCCAATTGGGTGCTGGCAAAAGGAAAGAAGTGAATATTATTCCAGGCGACGGTGTGCAACACTTGCAAAAGTTCGCTGAAATCGTCACACGCCAGGTACCTCATGGACTCGAGAAAAAATAGCAATCTCGCACGCATTGTATTCTGCGTTGCATACCTGTTGCCCGCGACCGCCTATAGCCAACTTCAGGTTTCCGACGAGGCGCTCGCGCATGCAAGAGAAATCCTTGGGTCAACACCGCTGATCGATGGGCACAACGACTTGCCGTGGGTAATCCGTGAGGAAAACGGTGGCGATGTCGCGGCATTTCGGCTGGCGCAACGGAATGATTTCGATACCGACATACCACGCTTGCGTGAGGGAATGGTGGGTGCCCAGTTCTGGTCCGTCTGGATACCTGGCGAAACACCGGCGGCGGAAACAGAACGAGTTCAACTGGAACAAATCGGGATTGCGCTGGAGATCATCGACCGGCATCCGGATACCTTCGCGCTGGCATCGACAGCAAATGATATTGAGAGCATTTTTTCCAGCGGTAAGATCGCATCGTTGCTGGGCATGGAAGGCGGCTACGCAATAAACAATTCGCTGGCGGCCTTGCAGGTGTACTACAACCTCGGTGTCCGTTACATGACGTTGACACACAACGTCACTTTGGACTGGGCAGATGCCGCATTGGGTGAGCAAAGGCACGGGGGGCTGACAGCATTCGGCTTTGCAGTGATTCGTGAAATGAATCGAATCGGCATGATGATCGATGTTGCGCACACTTCACCTGCGACCATGCACCAGGTGCTGGATGAAACACTGGCACCGGTTATCTGGTCACATGCTGCTGCCCGGACACTGGTCGACCATCCACGAAACGTTCCTGATGATGTCCTCGAACGCCTCGCCGAAAACGGGGGCATTGTCATGGTGACGTTCATTCCGTCGTTCCTGTCGAAGAACGTCTGGGACATGGAAGAGAAGTTGTGGGCGACTGATGCATCACTGGAGACGGTGCGCGACTTCCGGGATCTCTGGCTTGCCTACGACGCCGAATTTGGTGCGGTGCGGGCAAGGATCGGTGACGTCGTGCGGCATATCGAACACATTCGTGATACCGCCGGTATCGACCACGTCGGTATTGGCAGTGACTATTGGGGAATGCCCGATATGCCGCCTGGCCTTGAGGATGTGTCCGGGTTCCCGAACCTGTTCGCTGTGCTAATCGAGCGAGGCTGGTCTGATAAGGATTTGAAAAAACTCGCCGGCGAAAACCTGCTGCGCGTAATGCGCTCGGTCGAAAAAATCTCGGCTGAGCTGCAAGCGACAAAAGCAGCAAGCGGCATGCCAGACTAGCGTAAGTGGTGCGTCAAAGCGGCAAGCTTTTCGGAAGAATCAGATCAAACGGGCTGCCGAGGCTTTCGAGACGATGGCAGGTGATGATATCGAATGCTATTTTTCCGTTTGGAGCGTTAACCAATCCGACAATTCAGCAACAAATTCACGGTCAAATACAAAGCCTTTTACTGATCTCTGCCACAAAGCGTGACCAACGTCAGGATACACGCGGACAGTTTGATTGGTTTTTCCGATTTCCTCGAAGCTGTCTTGCAGCAGTTTAACACTGAGTACGACCGGCACATTTTCCAACTCGTCCAGTCCGCCGAAGGCGATAAACAAGGGCTGCGGCGATTTTTTCCAATACACAATTGGGTCAAATTCGAGCATCTGCGGATAAAACCCGAAACGCCAGTCATCAGGGTCGGAAGGATAAATGCTGTTCGCGAACTCTGCATACGGACCATTAGCGAAAAGCGTCGTACATGGTAAATATTCCGAGAATTCAATTTGCCGAAAAAGCAGTTGGTCAACGGCAGCATCGCATGCACGAAAACGTAGCAACCACTCTAGATTGATGTTCTTTTCGCGGTAAGTGTTTTCCCGTTCGTAGCGAATGGATACATAACCCGGTGCGGTACCGCCTGAAATATTAACTACGAATGAGATCGTGCTGGGGTGTTGCGAGGCAACGATCGGCGCAACCCGGCCACCTTGACTTAGACCCACTAGGCCGATCTTGTCGACCGGCGCCCCAAGTTCCGGATGCGATTGCAGAAAAATGACGGCGGCGAACGCATCGTCGGCAAGGTCCGGCAGCGTTGAAGTCCGCAAATTTCCGCCGGAACTCCCGGAGCCTCGTTTGTCAGGAAAAACGACGGCGATGTCATTCGAAACGAAGAGCTGGGCAATCATGCCAGCCCAAACGTTCTTCCGGCTACTTCTTCCCGACCCGTGAACTAGAATGACCGTTCCTTTTGCCGTCCGATTTACGGGCCTGAGAAGTGTTGCCGCCAGCTGAATGTCACCATTAAAGTAAGAGATATCCGTCTTGTCGACCGAGCTGCTTTGACGGTAGTCCATTGGGAATTGGGGCTCGTCAGCCTGTGCGCCCACGGCGCAAGCCAATAGCAGAATTGCGAGACCATGACGCGAAGCACAGGGAAAATATGCCATCGGATTGACTCCATATTCGAGTTGGACCCGAAGAGATACTGCGTATCAGCGTTGATCAAGTCTTGAATAGATTTGATCTAGGCGATGAATTCCCGCAGCGCTGACGGAGCGATGCCAATAGCGGAAACAAGCTGCCGTGTGAAATGAGCCTGGTCACAATAACCTACAATCTGGGCGATCTCAGCGAGCGTCATGGACTTGTCACACAATAGTCGAATCGCGTGCTGCAATTGCTCTTCTGCACGGAAACGCGACGGGGTGATCCCATACCTGCGACGAAAGGCGCGTGAGGCGTGTTCGGGGCTTATATCATGTCGCGCCGCGGCGTCGGAGATTTGTAATTTGGGATCACGACGCAAGTCGGCAGCCATTATCTCCACCCAGTCCGAGGCATTGTTTCTTGGCCCTGACGCCGCCTTCGCGAGCAAGTCGATTACGGCATCAACATCGTTCCCACGTCTGATGAATTCATCAGCGTCCAATTCGCGAAACACCCCGTACTCAAGGTGTTCAAGAAGCCTGGCTGAATTTGTCGAGTAGGTGAAATTCAAAACCAGAGTCCTGGACCGCACGAATCTGTTGGAATGGAGGTCAAATGGCGGATGAAACACGATGTCGCCTGGTTCGCACAACCAAGTGCCGTTTACGCCGCACTCAATGTAGCCTCCTTCGAGGACCAGGGCTGAATAAGCATGTGAATGGCGATGAGCACCCAGGTCCGATCCCTGAAAATGCTCTGTGATAAGGTCCTGCCCAATGCTCATGTGGGTGGTCACAACAACGGCTCCGCTTTCTAAGATTCGTTGTGCAGTCGCTTGAGTCTAACTCGAGCACGCATCGTAATGTACTTGGCTGACACCAGGAACTCAGACTCTCGCAAGCCGCAGATCAACCGTCGATAGCACTCGAATTTCGGATCAACGCCGCTTCGACTGCCAGGCTGTCCAGAACAGCGCCAGCCGAATGCCCTTGTCGTAGTCTCGCTGGTACAACGGGCTCGAGCTATTTGTTGAGCCCTTGTTTACCCATAGGCGTACCGATCCGCGAAACTCCAGTCGATCGCTGAGTTTTCGCCTCAGTCCGACCAGCAACTCCGTATTCAGGTAGCCCGATGTTGCATTGAAGGTGGGACGGTCCGTGGTAGCAAACTGCGGCGCTACACCGTAGAAATAATTCATGAAGTCGTCTGATGCCCAGGTCGAAGACAGCCGCAGTTTCACCTCGTTGCCTTCGCCGAGCAAGTCGCGTGCGAGGTATTCAATTTCAGGGTTGAACACAACGCCACGCCCTTTGCCATCCAGTCCGTCCACAGAGATCGCAGCACGCAACTGCAGTGACAGGTTGAGCTCGCGCGCATCCCGCTCGTTGCCGCGCAAACGAAATTTGATTTCAGGTCCGGCCTCGACCAGGAAGTCAAGATCAGGCATGCCGCTTCGCAACGCCAGGCTGTCACTGTCTTCGGGAAAGCTCGCGCTGATGCCCAGTGACAACTTTATCCTGTCGGTGTCGACGATCTGGCCACTGGCGAGCTCATCGAGGTCCTCACCAAAGCGAAGAAATTTACCGCGATAAACCGGGAACGGCAGCGGCAGAAGCGTCAGGTTCTGGTCTGCCGATGACGGATAGGCAGGAAAATTCTGCCCGAATGCAACCACCTGAAATTCCCACAATGGTTCGCGAGCTCCGTCGCCGGCCTGGTCAGCCACTGTGGGCGACATACAGCCTAGCAGCAGTAGCGTGACGAGATAGCTAACGCAGCGCACTGGGTATCTCCCGATCAGACGCGATCACTGCCGCAGCGACCTCCTCGCACAGCTGGTCGGTCAGTGCCGACGGATCAAGTCGCCAGCGCCAGTTGTTGTCTGCTGTACCCGGTGTATTGAAACGTGCTTCGGATCCGAGCCCGAGATAATCCTGCATCGGCGCGACTGCAAGTTTGGCGGGTGTTGAGTAAGCAGCCTTGACCAGGCCCATTGAGATGCTGCCGGGGTCGCCGTTGCAGATGCGCAGGACAGCCTCCTGATCGGCTCTGATTTCGTCGGCAGATCGCTCGTCCCCGGGACCGCCACAAAACCAGCCCAGCGATGTATCGTTGTCGTGGGTACCGGTGTAGCAAACGCTGTTTTCCGGTACCGCGGCGAGATCGAATCCCTCGTTCGTGACGCTGAACTGGAGGACAACCATGCCGGGCAGCTGATGCCGGTCTCGCAGCGCTTCGACTTCCGGTGTGATCAGACCAAGGTCCTCCGCGACGATGGGTAACGACCCAAGAGCCTGTTTCAGCGCGTCGAAAATTGCGTCACCCGGGCCCGCTTCCCATCGGCCAGTTCTCGCCGTCGTCGCCTCTGCCGGGATCGACCAGTAGGACTCGAAACCGCGAAAGTGATCGATGCGCACAATATCGGCAATGTCGGTCGAGGCGCGCAGACGATCGATCCACCACCGGTAGCCATTCTTCGCGTGAGCGTCCCAGTCATACAGCGGGTTGCCCCATAGTTGACCATCGTTACTGAAATAGTCAGGCGGCACACCACCGACCCGGTCCGGCTTGCCATCGGCGTCGATGCGAAGGATGTCGCGATTTGCCCATGCATCGGAACTGTCCAGGGCGATGTAAATAGGCATGTCGCCAAACAGCAAGACACCGGCTGCGTGCGCATAATTTCGCAATCGCTGCCACTGCTCATGGAACAGAAACTGCTGAATTTTGATGCACTGGATTTCGGTGCTGGCGTCACGGTGAAGATTCATGAGTGCCGCAGCGTCCCGGTGCACAAACTGAGGCGCCCAATGTGGCCACGACTGTTCATCATGCCGGGATTTCAGAATGCGATACAGGGCATAGTCGTGCAACCAGCGATTGTCGTTGAGCGCCAGGAACTGCTCAAAGGCCGATTTGAGTTTCGTGTTCGCCCTGGCCGAAAAGCGACTGGCAGCCGTCATCAAAAGCGCGGACTTGGCAGGCACCAGGGCGCCATAGTCGACGTGGTCGCGAGGCAAGCTGGACAGGGCTTTCACTTCGCGGGGCCTGAGCAGCCGTTTCTTCTGCAGGTCTGCGATATCGATCAACATCTCGTTGCCGGCAAATGTTGACAAAGACTGGTAGGGAGAATCACCGTAAGCGGTTGGTCCGAGCGGCAGGAACTGCCAGACACCAAGCCGCATTCTTCGCAGGTAGTCGACGAACGCGTAGGCCTCTTTGCCAAGTTCACCGATTCCGAATTGCCCGGGCAATGACGTTAAGTGCAGTCCGGCGCCGGCTCTTCGAGCGGGCGGCAACGCTGTGCCAGGAACTTTTTCTTGCATGTCGCCACCTTAGTGCGACCTGCTGTTCACCGCAAGAACTAACAAATTCGGCTTGTGTGGCCGATGCGCGTATGATGTCGCACTGACTCTGGTGCCAGTGGCGCCAATAAGGGAGGGTCAATAATGCGCTGTGTTCAATTGGCAAAATTCGCAGTGATGTTGTTGTTCGTTTCCGTTGCTATCGCGGACGATGCACAAAAGGCTCGTTCGGCCTTTGAGTCCGGCGACTACGAAACGGCACTGGCTATCTGGCAGCCATTGGCTGAAGGTGGTCACGCCGACAGCCAGTTTGGCCTGGGGCAATTGTACGGGAACGGTTTTGGCGTACCGATGGATGATGCGCTGGCGATCAAATGGTATAGCCTGGCTGCCGAGCAGGGCCATGCCAAAGCCCAGTTCAACCTTGCGGTCATGCATCAGAACGGCTGGGGACTTCCTCAAAGCGATACCGAAGCGATGAAGCTGTATGCGCTGGCAGCGGAGCAGGGGGTCAGCGCCGCCATGGTCGCCCTGGGTCGCTATTACTCAATGGATTTTCTCGATAGCTACGATCCCGTGCTGGCCCACAAGTGGTTAAAGCTCGCCTACCTGTTGCACGACATTGATGCAGGACCGAAGCTGGACGCCATTGAAGGCAAGATGTCCGCCGAACAGCTCGCGGCAAGTGAGTCCGAGGTCGCCGCCTGGTCAAGGCAGCACGAAGGCCTCTTGTCTAACCAGGACTAGACCGCCTGCCTGCGCAGTGCATCCTTGCTGATTCTGAGCCTGTCAGCCGCCTGTTCGCCGCTGGCCAGCGCCAGTGCAACATACAATGCGTCCAGCAAGGCCAACTGCGCAAGCCTCGAACTCATCGGCGTATAGATACTGGTGTCCTCGATAACCGGGCAGGGGAATAGCACGCTGGCCTCCCGCGCGAGTTCGGAGTCGGGGTTCGTTATTGCGATGACCGTCGCACCGCGAGCGGTTGCCAGTCGTGCCGCCGTCGCAAACTCGGGCCAGCGACCGGTGTGTGATAACAACACCAGGACGTCGTTGGCTTCGGCAATCGCCGCAAACTGCAGAATCGTCGGTGTGTCAACGAGAGTGGAGCAGGGAATGCCGAGGCGGAAAAACTTGTGGCAGGCATCACCTGCCACGTGGCCCGATGCGCCGAGCCCGCCCAATGCGATTTGCCTCGCTTTTTTGAGGATAGCGACTGATCGATCAATCGGCATCGATGACAAGCCGGCCCGCATGTCGATGAGCGACTGGATTGACGCGTCCATCACTTTAAGTATGGCATCGGATGAACTGTCATCCGGCCCAACGTCCCGGTGCACGTAGCTGAGTGGATTGCTCAATGCTTCGGTTAGCCGGATGCCCAGCTCGCGAAAGCCGCCCAACCCGACTCGTTTGCAAAAGCGCAACACGGTGGGCTCGCTTGTTTTGCATTCCCTGGAGAGCATGGCGAGCGTTGCGCCCGCTGCCTCTTTCGGGTGATTCAGCACCCATTGGGCGACGCGTCCCTCCGACGGGCTCAGCTGCGGCAACAACTGGCGGATTTGCTCAAGCATGTAGTAAAAATACATCGCGATCGACGAAAATACCAGAAATAATGTCAAAATGTAGTAAACTTTCAGAAATTCCCAAGGACGTCTTCCTATGGCCCAGCTGGTACCTGTTGAATCATTCGACCTGATTATTTTCGGCGGCACCGGCGATCTCGCCATTCGGAAACTGTTGCCTGCGTTGTACCATCGCGATTGCGACGGACAAATCACTGATGACAGCCGGATTATTGCGGCCAGTCGAAGCGCGATGACTCGCAAGAAATACCTGGCGGACGTTGAGGCGTCACTGCGCAGCAATCTCGCTGATAATCGTTTCGACGAATCGAACTGGAAGAAATTCAAGGCTCGGGTTTTCTATGTGCCGGCCGATGCGTTTGAACCCAACAAGTGGGGAGCGCTAAAAAAGTTGCTGAAAGGCCATGACGAGAAAGTGCGAGTTGCCTATCTTGCAACCGCTCCGAGTCTGTTCGGCCCGATCGCAGATGGCATGCGTTCGAACGGCCTCGTTACCGACAACAGCCGGATCGTGCTGGAGAAACCCGTCGGCCGGGATCTTGAATCGGCCTGCGAGATTAATGATGCAGTTGGCCGGAGCTTTGCCGAAAATCAGATTTATCGAATCGATCATTACCTGGGCAAAGAGACTGTGCAAAACCTGCTTGCGCTGAGATTTGCCAATTCCCTTTTCGAACCCCTCTGGCGACGAAGCGCCATAGATCATGTACAGTTTACCGTTGCGGAAGACATTGGCGTCGGCAGTCGCGTCGGTTTTTACAACGGGGTCGGTGCAATTCGGGACATGGTGCAGAATCATCTGCTGCAGTTGGTGTGCCTGTTCGCTATGGAGCCACCCTCAAGTCTTGATCAAAACGCAGTTCGTGATGAAAAGATCAAGGTACTGCGAGCGCTAAAACCGATTTCAGTCGACGATGCACGTGCCAACACAGTGCGCGGCCAGTACACGGAGGGTTCTATCAAGGGTGAAACCGTGCCCGGTTTTCTCGATGAGCTTGAGGGCGAGGAAAGTTCCAGCGAAACCTTTGTCGCGCTGAAAGTCGAAATCGAGAACTGGCGCTGGTCCGGCGTGCCTTTTTATCTCCGTACCGGAAAACGATTGAAGGCGAAGCATTCCGAAATTGTCGTTCAATTCCATGATGTCCCTCATTCCATATTTCCGGAGCAGCAATACAACGTGTCGCCAAACCTGTTGCGCATCAAGTTACAACCCGATGAGGGTGTTCGCTTGTCTGTGATGGCGAAGGAGCCGGGACCGGGTGGTTTCGACCTGCGGCCTGTTTCGCTGGATTTGAGTTTCGCCGAGACCTTCGGCATTCGCTATCCGGACGCCTACGAGCGGTTGCTTATGGATGTCCTGCGCGGAAATCCGGCCTTGTTCATGCGTCGGGACGAAGTCGAAACGGCATGGCAATGGATCGACGGCATAATTGAAAGATGGCAGGTATCGAAGCAGAAAGTGGAGTCATACGCAGCGGGCACTTGGGGGCCGACGGGTTCGTCGATGCTGCTGGATCGCGATGGCCGGAGCTGGCACCAGGATGACTAGCGTGCTGATAGAGTACGATTTCGAATCACGATCAGGTGCCTCGGCCGCAGCCGG
>DDIP01000014.1:15541-18175 GCA_002338605.1 Proteobacteria bacterium UBA1847
CCGCCGACAAAATCGCAGCCCGCGTGGCAGAGAGTCTTGAACGCGACGAGCAGGCGACGGTTGTGCTCAGTGGTGGCACGACGCCCGCGGAATGCTTTGACATCCTGTCGCGAAAGCCGCTTGCCTGGGATCGTGTACAACTCGCCATGTCGGATGAGCGATGGGTACCGAACGATCACGATGACAGTAACGAAAAACTGCTGCGCGAGAAATTGCAGCGAAACGCGGCAAGCGCGGCCAGCATTTTGTCAATCTATCAGGGCGACCTGTCGGTCGATGAGCGATGCGATTCGCTGCAAAAACAACTGCCGGCAAACAGTTTCGCCTGCTCTCTGCTGGGTATGGGAACGGATGGGCATTTTGCGTCGCTGTTTCCAGACGCGGATAACTTGCAGGTTGGCCTCGATCGCGCGTCAACGCGATTCTATTTGCCAGTGAGAACAACCGCCAGTCCGCACCCGAGAGTCAGCATGACACTCGCTGCTTTACTTCGCAGCAACGAGATACTGCTGCTGTTCTACGGCGAAAAAAAGCGGGCAATTTTCGAACGTGCCAAAGCAGGCGACGCATCATTGCCGGTCTCAGCGCTGTTGGAACAACACGATGTTCCGGTAACGTGCTACTGGGCACGCTGAAAACACAAGAGAAACAAACAATGAATCCAGTTATCGAAGAAGTTACCCGGCGCATCCAGGAACGCAGCAAAAAAACACGCGGTGCCTACCTGACGCGAATTGAGGCGGCACGGCAGGAGGGACCCGCACGCGGCACTTTGTCCTGCAGCAACCTGGCACACGGCTTTGCCGCCTGCGGCAGCGATACAAAGGCAAAATTGTCAGGAAATACTGTGCCCAACATCGCGATCGTCTCAGCTTACAATGATATGTTGAGCGCGCATCAGCCATTCGAAACCTATCCGCAACGTATTCGAAAAGCCGCTGAGCAACTGGGCGCTGTCGCGCAGTTTGCGGGCGGTGTGCCTGCGATGTGCGATGGCGTAACGCAAGGCCAGGACGGTATGGACCTTTCGTTGTTCAGTCGTGATGTCATCGCCTTGTCGACTGCGGTTGCCTTATCGCACAACATGTTCGATGGTGCGTTGTGCCTTGGGATTTGCGACAAGATTGTGCCCGGCCTGCTCATCGGCGCATTGTCATTTGGCCACTTGCCGGTCGTATTCGTACCGGCGGGCCCGATGGTCTCCGGCCTGGACAATAAAGAGAAGGCGCGTGTCCGCGAAGAGTATGCCAGCGGCAAGATTTCTCGTGCCGAGCTCCTGGAGGCGGAGTCCGCTGCTTACCATACTGCAGGGACCTGCACATTCTACGGCACGGCCAATACGAACCAGATGATGATGGAGTTCATTGGCTTGCAATTGCCGGGCGGGTCTTTTGTCAACCCGGGAACCGAATTGCGCGCCCATCTTACCGATGAAGCGGTTGCAACTGTTCTACATGGCACCGATCTGGGTAATACGTACATGCCGCTGGCGCATATCGTGGATGAAAAAGCGATTGTGAATGGTATCGCCGGCCTGCTGGCAACCGGTGGATCCACAAACCATACGATCCACATCGTAGCGATCGCAGCCGCTGCCGGAATCCAGGTTGACTGGCAGGACTTTTCGGATCTGTCGTCGGCAATTCCGTTGCTTGCTCGTGTTTATCCGAATGGATCGGCGGACGTGAATCATTTTCATGCGGCAGGTGGGCTTGGCTTTGTTGTGAGAGAGATGTTGAGCAATGGTTTGCTGCACAATGACGTCAACACGATTCTCGGCCACGGACTGAATAACTTCTGCAGGGAGCCTGCTATCGAAAACGGCCGCTTGAATTGGCGGGACACGCAAACGATATCCCTTGACGAGGAAATTCTGCGCCCGGTCAAGCATCCGTTTGGCAAGGAAGGAGGCCTGCAGCTGGTTGCAGGGAACCTGGGCAGGGCGATCGTGAAGGTATCTGCGGTCGATCCCAAATTCCATGCGATTACGGCACCGGCGAAAGTGTTTCAGTCACAGGCGGAATTCGTCGAGGCATTCAACAGCGATAAGCTTGAGCAGGATTTCGTCGCTGTCCTTTCAAGCCAGGGCCCGCGGGCAAACGGAATGCCGGAACTGCATAAGCTGACGCCCTATCTCGGCGTATTGCAAAATCGCGGATTTAAAGTGGCCCTGGTAACGGACGGGCGCATGTCAGGAGCATCGGGCAAGGTACTGGCTGCTATCCAGGTCACACCAGAAGCGCGAGTGGGCGGGCTTATCGCCAAGATTCGAGACGGCGACGTCATTACCGTAAACGCGCACGACGGTGTGTTTTCGGTACAGACGGATGACGACATTAACAGTCGAGAAGCCGTATTCCACGAGGCGCCGCAGGCAGGGATGGGACGCGAGCTGTTTGGGGCGTTTCGAGAACGAGCCGGGAGTGCCGAGTCCGGCGCCAGCCTTTTCGACGGAGCCTGATTTGGACAGGACCTTGTTGATTGGAGATATCGGAGGTACCAATGCGCGGTTTGCGTTGGCCACTGAGTCCGGTTTTTCGAACGCGGTAACACTACGCTGTGCAGACTTCGCTTCCGCAGACGACGCTATTCGACATTACCTGAGTGACGTGTCGGCTGATTCGCCGGCGGTTT
>DDIP01000014.1:18270-25276 GCA_002338605.1 Proteobacteria bacterium UBA1847
GCGGCTGATTCGCCGGCGGTTATCTGCCTCGCAGCCGCGGGACCGGTTATTCACAACCAGGTACGAATCACGAACAATCACTGGTCATTGAATGCCGAGCGAATAGGCAGAGAGTTTGGCGTTGAGAAGGTCCGGTTGATGAACGACTTCGAGGCAGCGGCACACTCGATACTGCAGCTCGCCGACAATGACTATCAGGCGATCGACCTGCCGGGCGCGAAACCTCTGCCCGATGACCGATTCGATATAGCGGTCGTAGGTCCGGGAACCGGGTTCGGTGCAGCCGGACTGGTTCGACAGGGACGGACAATAATATCAATCGTCGGAGAAGGCGGGCATGTCGGGTTTGCGCCCAGAACCCAGGTCCAGGTGGAGATACTGAATGCACTTCGTGGCAGGTTCGATCGCGTGTCCATTGACCGCCTGGTGTCCGGGCCGGGGATTGAGAATATCTATTGGGCTTTGACTCAGATCCATGGCGAGGAACGGACACAGTGTTCCGCCCGGGAAATATTCATACGCAGCGCCGACGGGAGCGACCCGCGAGCCACGGAAAGTACGTTGATGTTCTTCGAGTTACTGGGCCAGGTGGCCGGTGATTTTGCATTGACGCTCGGTGCTGTTGACGGTGTTTACATCGCGGGCGGCATTGCCAAGCGCTATCCGGATCAGCTGGTGAACAGCGGTTTCCGGAGCGCGTTCGAGGACAAAGGCAGGCATCGGGCCTATATGGAGAGAATTCCGACTCTGCTGATTACTCATGACGAGCCCGGATTGCTTGGTGCCGCCTACTGTGCCCTGGCGCTTTCCAGTTCCTGAACGAGCTCTTCGTACAGTGCGATTGTCTTTTTCACCGTGTCCTCGTTGCGAAAGTCTCTTCCGATTCGATCGCGGGCTGCTTGCCCCATACGCTGGCGCAACGCCGGATCACGATACAATTGCTCGATTTTCTCTGCGATTGCTGCCGCGCTTCTTGGCGGAACCTTGAATCCAGATACACCATCGACGATCAGCTCGGGACTTCCGCCCGAATCCGTAACCACAGGCGGCACACGATAGGCCATTGCTTCGATAACCGAACGAGGCAGTCCTTCGCGTTTGGTCGATGGCAGGCAGAACACGTCGCACGCGGCACTGACCGCAGGAGCATCCGTCCGGAAGCCGCTGCGGTGAATACGATTCCTGATGGGACTTTTCCCAATACGGCGCGTCAGTTCAGGCGCATCCATGCGGCCTACCAATAGCAAATGCACAGGAATGTCGGCAGGCAATAATTCGACGGCATCAATCAGGTAGTCGACCCCTTTTCGCGGTCGATAGTTGGCGGTACAGCCGACGACAAAAGCCTCCTTTGGAATACCGAACTGCTGAAGGTCGGCCGGTTCCTGATCATACCATTCGAGCAAGTGGCCCTTGTGTATCGTCACGGGCCGTGTCGCAGGCATGCGAAGGAATGCAGGCTGCATTTCGAGGAAGTGACGACGAATGGCATCCGCGACGCAGATGATGCGATCGATCCGCGGATTCAAATAGCGCATCCAGGACATGGGATCCAGAAAGCCAACGGCGCCCACGATGCCGCGGTAACAAATCACCTTGATCGGCAATCCTTTGACAGCGCGCAGACCGTTGGTGACCGCCTTGTTGTTGAATGTATGCAGTATGTGATATTTGCCACGAATCAGCTCAGCGCGCAGCTTCGCCGTGCCAACCTTGTCGAAATCCTTGTGCAACGGAATGTCGACCAGCGGCACGCCGGCATCTTCAAGAATTTTGTAATTCGGATGGTTGGCAGGGCAAACAACAGTGACGTCGACGCCTGCATTTCGCATGCCAATGAATGTCTGCACTGTCGGACGGTCGGCGTCTTCGGTAATGCACAGTGATCGAATAGCCATACGGTTCCTAGTTCGAATACAAGGGGTTGCTTAATACGCGTACAGCAACCTGCTGGCCGGTTACTGAAAAAGCAATGTATTCGTACTCAATGCCGGAACTGGCAACAAACTCCTGGAACGCTCTGAACTCATGTTGTTTCCAGCGGTGAAAATTGTAGTATTCATCGAACAGAATAATCGTACCCGGCTGCAGCCGTTGCCCAAGATGCTCGAAAATGCAGACAGTTGACGAGTAAAGGTCGCAATCGACGTGCAAAAATGCAACCGGGTCGTCTCGCAGCTGCAAGAAGGCGGGCAGCGTTTCGTCAAAATATCCTATGTGAAATTCGACGTTGTCCGGAACTTTCGGCAACTTCTTTTGAGCGAACGAGCCAATCGGATTACCGTTCCAGTGTTCCTGGATGCCTTCAAAACTATCGAAGCCATGCACCGTGTCGGTGACCGCGCCCGCGATCCAGCGTATGGATTTGCCACGACCAACGCCGAATTCCAGAGTCAGGCCGCTCGTACCCACCTGGTTGACTGCGTACTGGACCAGTGCCTGGTGTTTCTCGAAATAGGGCGCATCAATCATGTGCTGCCGAATGTAATCGAGGGTCTCGCGCTTGGCCTCGATATTCATGTCGACGAGCAGGTTCGATGCGTAATGCTTGAGCAGGAAGCGCCGGAATATGAATTCGCTCAGCGTGCGTTTGAATAGGGGCATGTTCTTGTTCTCATTTGCCGCGTCTGAAACGCGCGTACGGTAGCACAGGACTTGCCGGAAAGTGCGCTGTGTCACGCCAGTTCACGGCGCCGGATCGTACACTCTTGCATCACTCACTCGCATTATGTTGGATTCAATTACAGGTTATGTCAAATAAGAGTCCAACCAGTCAGTTGCAAAGAAAGGTGTCCCTGACACTGCTCTTGCTGATTGCCGTTTTTGTGCTCATCAGCTATTTCATCTTGCGTGTCGTAATCGCACCGGCTTTCGATGATTTGGAGATGGCAGCGGCAAAATCTGACATGCGCCGTGCAGAAGCCGCGCTAAGGGCCGACATCAAAAACCTCGAAGCGATCACCGCCGACTGGGCGCCGTGGGATGATATTTACTATTACGTGAGTGGGCAGAACCCGAGTTTTGAGAAATCAAACCTGGACCGGCCGACTCTCGTCAACCTCGACCTCGATATCATGGCGATCTACGCCACGAATCAACAGTTCGTTTGGGGCCAGATTCTGGTCGATGGAGACGAGGTTGCCATTAATACGCTCGAAATCCTGAATCCACGTCGTCCTTCGTCGATGAAACTCACGGAGCACCATAGCGACACGGACCAAACACTCGGGTTTGTGCGCACCGGGCTTGGGCTGATGATCATAAGTTCGCGACCGATTCTTCGCTCCGATGATTCAGGGCCAGTAGCCGGTGCGTTGGTCATGGGGCAGCTGCTTGACGCTCCCCATCTCGAAACGATACGCGAAAGAACGGAAGTCGACATCAACTGGACCGCATGGGATGCGGATCGTGATTCACTAACGGATGCCGGATTCAAACGGTCAGATACATCGATAGTGGCCAGCCAGGTCTTGAATGACATATACGGCCAGCCAGCGCTGGTCCTCGAGACACGCTCCCCACGACGAATCTCACAGCTCGGATCGCGAACGATCAATATGGCGACCATGCTCGTCATTGTTGCCGGCGCACTGATTTGTACATTCATGTGGATCATGCTCCGCAATATGGTACTGCGACCCATCGAGCAGCTCGAAAATCATATCAACACCTTGCGCAAGAGCGGCGACTTGTCGCGCCAGATCGTGATGCCGCGGAACGATGAGATTGGTTCGCTGGCACGGCAATTCAACAGCATGACGACAGAAGTGAACGATGCGCGCCAGTCACTGCTGGAGCAGTCATTCAAGGCCGGCAAGGCTGATACCGCGGCGGAAATCATGCACAACATTCGAAATGCGATGACGCCGATGATTAACGGCCTGGAAAGGATACGCAAGTCTTTCACCGTTGCGGAAAACCTGCGGGTGGACGAAGCTGTACGGGAACTCGGCAACCCCGATTGTCCCCAGGAACGAAAAGAAAAGTTTCTTGAATATATCAGTGCCTCGTTCGAGCATCTGAAGTCCGTCGGCGCGAATGCCATCAAAGACCTGAATGTTGTTTCGGCGCAGGCAAAGCAGATTGAAGGGATAATCTCGGACCAGGAAAAATTCGCGAACGTGGCACCACTTGCGGAGGTCCTGCAAATTGCGGAAGTGCTGGAAGAGGCGACTCATGTCATTCCGAAAGACAAGGTCGGGAATGTTGAGGTCGTTGTCGATAACGGAATCGAGAAGCGTCGTGTCAGGGCCTACCGAATCGGCCTGTTGCAGGTTATGGGAAACCTGGTTCTGAATGCGTACGAATCGATCAAACGCAGCGGTACGCCGGACGGCAAAATAACACTCGCAGCTGTCGAAGAAATGGTGGGCGACAGCCGGATGATCAAGGTTACGGTGCGTGACAACGGCGGCGGATTCGACCTCGCCACTCGAGACCAGATTTTTCGACGCGGTTATACATCAAAAGCAGCGGGCGAATTTGCGGGGTTGGGACTGCACTGGTGCGCCAACGCCGTGGCCTCGATGGGCGGCAAACTGTCGGCCGAGAGTGAGGGGCACGGCCGGGGCGCGGCTTTTCATGTGCTGTTGCCGGCCGCAGGAGACCATTGATCATGTACAGGCGTCAAGATCATGACTACATAAGGGTGCTCGTTGCAGATGACGATGAGCATGTTCTCGAGTGTTACCTCGATGCGTTTGGCGACGAGGAGCCGACCAATCACATGAAGGCACTGGACGCACTGGCTGCTGAACTCTTCGATCCTGCAATCGACATAAAAGACGAACCGCGATTCGATATCGTGGCTTGCAGTCAGGGCGACGACGCAGTCGATGTTCTGCAATCCGCCCTGGATCGTGGCCAACCCTTTGACGTTGTTATTCTTGATATGCGCATGCCCCCCGGCATCGACGGCGTTGAAGCCGGTAGCAAGATCCGGCAAATCGATCCCGACGTGAATATCGTTTTTGTCAGCGGCTACTCAGATACGTCATTCGAGGAACTCAAGCGCCGAGTCCCACCGCCGGTTCGGCTGCACTACTTCAATAAACCCCTGTCCTTCAGTAAGCTTGCCGAGGATGTTGTCGCGATGGTCAAACAATAATGAATCCGGAACTAACGATGGATCCAAACCTGCCTGCGCCCAACAAGGTGCTGGTCGTGGACGACGACGCGCTGATCATCGGGGAGTACCTGCAGTGCCTCGGCGACGAGTTCGAACCCGACTCTGCGACGGCAACACTCGGCGACCTCGAAAAAGTGCTGTTCGGCGAGGAGACGGATGAGCGAGGCGCGGCCAGCTTTGAAGTGCATTCGCGAAACCAGGGTGAGGCGGCTGTCGAGGCGGTTCAGGCGGCGATTGCGAAAAAGCAGCCTTATGCAATCGTGTTCCTCGATATTCGGATGCCGCCCGGAATGGACGGTATTGAAGCGGCCAGGAATATTCGCAAGCTCGATCCAAACGTCAACATTGTCATAGTCACTGGATCAATGAACCCAGAGCCCGAGAACCTTGGCAAGGTCATTCCTCCGGCCGACAAAGTGTTCTTTTTCAAGAAACCTTTCCATGCTGTCGAATGCCGGCAGCTGGCGGCGGCGCTGTGTGGGAAATGGCATGCTGACATGGCGCTCAGAAATGCAAATGAGGAACTGGAGCAACGTGTAGCGGAGCGTACTGCCGCGCTGCAAAAAATCGCTTACTTCGATCCCGTCACGCGCTTGCCCAACCAGTTGTTGCTAATCGAAGAACTGAAAGTCCTGATCGACAAAGCAGAAGAAACAACCGGCGATACTGTCGTTGTATTGTTGGACATCGAGCGATTTAGCTTTATCAACGAGACCATGGGCTATGACGCTGGCACCGAACTGCTGCGGTCGATCGGCAACCGGCTGAGCCGGACATTTTGTGAGGAGGCGGCCGGGCAACAGACGATTGTCGGGCGGTTCGGTGCGGATGAATTCGCGATCATGGTCCGTGGTGTTGAAACCGATATTGCGATTCGCGAGCTTGCCGAAGTGGTGCGTGAAACCGTCGAGTCGCCGTTCCTGATCAATGGCCGCGACCTGTTTCTCAATGCCAGTATCGGTGTTGCGTGGCACCCGATTCACGGCAGGGATGCAAAAAGCGTTTTCCGTTGCGCGGAAGCGGCGCTGCATCGATCAATGCGGAATTTGAACGACCCGATTACCTACTACCACAACGAGATGCGCTACCGGGCGCGTTACAAATTCGATCTGGAAGCCGAGCTGCGCGGTGCAATTGAGCGCGGCCAGATCGTGCCGCACTACCAGCCACAACAGTGCACCCGGACCGGCGATGTGGCAGGCGTTGAAGCGTTGGCGCGGTGGATCAGGCCGGATGGCTCGGTTGTACCGCCATCGGACTTCATACCACTTAGCGAGGAAATGGGTGTATCAGACCTGTTGTTCGAATCGATTATGGGCAATGTGTGCCATGATATTGCGACCTGGCGCGCGCACGGAAATTGGGATATTCCGGTCAGTGTAAATCTTTCGGCACATCAGCTTCGCAATCGCAACCTGGTGGGCCTGATCAAGGGCATTCTGAATCGCGGCAACATCGACCAGAGGTTGATCAACCTCGAATTGACGGAAACGGTGCTACTGGAAGACCTTACAGTCGCGCAGCCGATGCTCGACGATCTGGCTGCTTTCGGGGTCGGTATCCATATTGATGACTTCGGTACAGGCTATTCATCACTGAGCTACCTGGCGCAATTGCCCGTGCAGACCTTGAAAATTGATCAGGCTTTCGTCTCACAGCTCACGGATTCAAGTGCAAACAACCGGGTCGTTGAAGCGATCGTCGCACTCGGCAAGGCCATGCAACTTGAAGTCATCGCCGAAGGCGTCGAAACCGACCAGCAGTACGCGATTATCCGCCGCTTGGGTTGCGACTTTGCACAGGGCTATTTCATCGCACGACCGATGCCCGCCGAGCAATTGCTGAAGTGGCTGGGTGGCTACGAGGATACACAAAGCA
>DDIP01000371.1 GCA_002338605.1 Proteobacteria bacterium UBA1847
CCAGCACGCCGATCAGGCTCGATGCGAGAAGGTAGGGCGCAACACCCATGTCACGCAGGCGAGTCACCGCACCGCTCGCGGTATTGGTATGCAATGTGGACAGCACCAGGTGGCCCGTCAGACTGGCCTGCACTGCAATCTCAGCCGTTTCCAGGTCGCGTATTTCGCCAACCATGACGACGTCGGGGTCCTGTCTGAGAATCGCGCGCAGACCGCGTGCAAACGTCATCTCAACTTTGGTATTGACTTGTGTTTGTCCAATGCCGTCGATCAGGTACTCGATCGGGTCCTCGACCGTCATGATGTTGCGGCTGTTGTCATTAATTCGCTCAAGTGCCGCATACAAGGTCGTCGTTTTGCCGGAACCGGTTGGCCCGGTAACGAGAATGATGCCGTGCGGTTTATGAATCAGCTGGTCCATGGAGCGCATCGAGACGTCGTCCATACCCAGTGACGTCAGGTCCAGGCGGCCAGCCTGCTTGTCCAGCAGTCGCAGCACAACGCGTTCGCCGTGCCCGGAGGGTAGTGTTGATACGCGAACATCGACCGCACGACCGCCGATCTTCAGCGAAATTCGGCCATCCTGTGGCAAGCGCTTTTCCGCGATGTCGAGGCGCGACATGACCTTGATTCGGGATACCACCAATGGCGCAAGCGCGCGCCGTGTTTGCAAAACCTCGCGCAATACGCCGTCGATTCGAAAGCGCACGCCCAGCCGGTTTTCGTAGGTTTCTACATGAACGTCTGACGCGTTTTCCTTGATTGCCTCAGTCAGGACGGCGTTGATAAAGCGAATGATGGGAGCGTCATCGTCGCTTTCCAGCAGGTCCGAGGGTTCGAGATCCTGCGCGAATTGCGTCAAATCAAACTCGTCGTCCAGGCCGTCCATCATCTGGGCGGCGTTTTTCGAATCCTGTTCGTAGGATTCCTGCAGCAGCGTGTCAAAGACTTCGGCGGATACCCGCGACAAGCTGATCGGAACACCGGCGAATCGCCGGACTTCAGCGAGACTCAAAGGTGTCGCGCCAGCCCGGTAAACCGCTTTGCCACCCTCCTTGCCGATCTCCTGAAGCAGTACACCGTGGCGTTTGGCGAATGAAAACGGCAGAACCCGGCGTTTCTTGACTTCCGCAAGTTCTGGCGCTTCCAGAACGATTTCGCTATTCGCTTCCATCGTCCTGCTTTTCTTCGAGTTCGGGCAGGATGGGCCGATCACGACCGGGCATCAGCTGGATATTTCTGTCGCTGCCTTCCTGGACCTTGCGAATCAAATTGTATTTCTGGTTGGTATGAAATGATGTCTCTGTCGAATCACGCATGATTTCTGCACGAATAAAGATCATCAGATTCGTTTTCCGTTTTTCAGTTTTCTGCGATCGAAACAATGCGCCGAGGAGCGGAATCTTGCCGAGTACCGGCACGGACTGATCGCTTTCCAGCAGTGTGTCCTCGATCAATCCGCCGAGGACAAGAATCTCGCCGTCGTCAACGATGACGGTCGTTTCGACGATGCGTTGGTTGGTGATCAGATCGACCGCGCCTGCGGCTGACTGAGCGATGCTTGATATCTCCTGCGAAATATTCAGCACCATTGAATCGCCATCGTTGATTTGCGGCGTGATCGATAACTTGACGCCAATCTGCTGGCGATTGATGGTCTGAAACGGATTCACGGAGCCGCCGGTGCCACCCGTGTTGGTAAATGAGCCGGTGACGAACGGGACTTCCTGGCCGACATTCAGGGTCGCCTCTTCATTGTCAGTCGTGACAATCGATGGCGTGGAAATGATATTGGTATCGGCATCGCCTTCAAGTGCATTGAGGATCGCCGCAAAGCTGACACCCGAATCAGAAATACGACCAAGTCCCACCGTGATGCCGGTTCTGACAAGGCTCGATGGATCGACGGTACCGCCCGATGCGGCCGTACCCAGCTGCACAACGCCCGCAACGTCGGCAAAGTCCGTGAGAGCTATCGGTGTTTGGCTGCCAGTACCCTCGATTGCCCACGACACGCCCAGTCGATTTTCCTCGTCAGCGATAACTTCAACGATTATCGCTTCGACGAGGACCTGCGCACGCCGAATGTCCAGCTTGTCTACGATTTGCATCAGGGAACGCATCATCTTCGGCGGTGCGTTTACGATGATTGCGTTGGTCTGCGGGTCAGCCCAGACGCTCACATTGTCGATGGTGGAGGCCGCGGTCGCCTGTGCACCTCCGGCGCCGGTCAGGTTTGTGAAATGTGCCTGTAACTTGGTGGCCAGATCCTCCGCATCCGCATAACGCAGGTAACGAACCTGCGAATCGCCACCGGCTTCCAGCGGCGTGTCGAGGTGGGCGATCAAGGTACGCAGTCGCAGTCGATCAGCCTTGTCGCCGCCGATCAGTACGCTGTTGGTGCGTGAATCCGCTACGAGGCTGGTCGTGACCGGCGCGCCGTCCGCCCGTTGCGTCTGCGTCAGCGCCGTCATGATACGTACGATTTCCGCTGCCGATGCGTTTTGCAGCGACACGACTTCGATGTCTTCATCACTCGCCATGTCAATACGACGAATGATGCTCACCATGCGCGCCAGATTGCCGGCCCGGTCTGAAATGATCAGCATGTTTGAACCCGCGTGCGCAACCATGTGCCCGTACTGCGGAATCAGCGGCCGCAATATAGGCACCAACTGTGTTGCAGCCACGTTATTGACCTGGATGACTTGCGTCGCCATGTCGTCGACGCCCGCGGCGTTCTCGGTGCCGTAAGTGCTTGGGAACTGGCGTGCCGTCGCGTCCGGTAAGATCTTGATCAGGTTTCCGCTTTCTACCGCGATGTATCCGTGGACCTGGAGTATTGACAGAAAGGCTTCATAGAAAGCGTCTTTCGACATTGGTTCAGCCGAGAGCAGGTTGACCTTGCCAGTTACGCGTGGATCAAGAATGAAGTTCTTACCGGTCGCTTCGCTGACGGCTTCGACGACAATACGAATATCGGCGTCTTTCCAGTTCAACGTAATGCCGGGCTCCTGCGCGAGGGCGCTGGTCCCGAGTGGCAAGAGAACTGCGGCAAATATCAGTAGAGCGCTGCGCTTTAATTTCATAGTTTGGTTCATTTGCTTTGATCGTCGCTCAAATCGAGCTGGCTGGTCCTCAGGGTCAGGGTCTCCGATTCACCATTGCGTTCAATGGTAACGGTAACCTGCTCCGCTGTTCCTAGCGATTGAAAAATCTGCATGGCCTGGCTGGCATCGGACAGCGCCTGGCCATCGATGTCCTTGATGATATCGCCGGGGCGCAGGCCGAGGGAGGCAAACTGACGCCGATCCCGCCCCGGGTAAACGCGAAATCCGACCTGTTCACCGTTAACCCGGTAGGGCGTCGGTCGAATGACATCGGTCAGTTTGGTCAGATTCTCGGTAACGACGGCCTGAATGCTCTGCGAGTTGTCGAGCGCCTGCCGAGTCGTCGATGTTTCCCTGCGCGCCGTGCTGCTGGCCGGAGCATCCTTGAATTCCCGCGGCAGTTTGAGGCTGGTCAAAACACCGCGTTCGTTCAAGACAACCCGATCAGCGTACACTGCGTGCAAGGATGCGACTGAATCAACCGAGTCGCCTATTTTGTAGACTTTCTGATCTCTGCCACCGTCAGAAATAATCGCAATCGAATAGCGCGGAATCTCTGACGCGACCGTGCCATTCAGCGTCAGGTTTATTCGCTGGGTGTCCTCGTATTCGCCCAGGTCCTCGACAACGACCGGATCTTCCGGTGCTGCGTCTGCGACTCCGAAAATATGCGCTGCGGCGATCGAACTGACGTCGGCCGAGATGCTCGAGGCCGCGCTGGCATTTGGCAGGGAGGCGGGCATCGGGACGGGTGTTCCAGCGGCCGTACCGGGAACCAGCAGCCATACCATGCGGGCCGCCTGCCATGCGATCAGCACGACCAGGACCAGGCTCAGCAGGGCGGGCAGGAAACGATTTACGGCGTTGAGGGCGTTGCCGCCGTCTACGCTAGTAACGTTTGACCAGTTTGCTCTTGAAATCATATTCAATGAAGCTATTTCGGGTGAGGACTTGTCTATTAACGTAGCGACCCGATGATACGGGTTGAACTGCGGCACGAACAAGCAGATTATTGACTTTTAAGCGAATTATCACTTTTACACGACCTATGAGTGAACGACCAATTGACACAGACCGGGGCAACGAGCATGACCTCGCCGTGGACGAGGCCAGGCCGAAACTCAAACGACCGCCCCTGTACCGCGTGGTGCTGATTAATGACGATTACACGCCAATGGAATTCGTCGTGAGCATTCTTGAGTCCGTATTTGGAATGGCCAGGACCGGTGCAACCCATGTCATGCTAGAGGTACACACCAAGGGAAAGGGCATTTGCGGTGTTTACAGCTATGAAATAGCCGAAACGAAGGTTGCCCAGGTAATGAGTATTGCTAGCCAGCACCAGCACCCGTTGCTGTGCACAATGGAAGAAACCTGAATGATAAATGAGGCCCGAAAATGCTGAGTAGCGAGCTGGAATTCTGCCTGAATGAGGCATTTCAACGAGCGCGTGATCACCGTCATGAATTCATGACGGTCGAGCACCTGTTGCTCGCCTTGCTCGATATTCCGGGCGTCCATGAAATTCTCAAAGCCTGTGACTCGAATATCCCCGAGTTGAGACGCCAGCTAATCGACGTCATTGATGAGCAGACCCCGCTGCTCGCAGACGAGGACGATATTGAAGTCCAACCGACGCTTGGATTCCAGCGCGTGCTGCAGCGCGCTGTATTCCACGTGCAATCGAGCGGCAAGAAGGAGGTCACCGGCAGCAACGTACTCGTCGCGATCTTTTCGGAAAAGCAGTCGCAAGCGGTCTACCTTCTCAGCCTGCAGGACATATCCAGGCTTGATGTTGTGAATTACATCTCGCACGGATTGCCACAGATTTCTGACGATGGCACTGCGTCCGAACGGGATCCGGAGCTGCAGCCGGAAGTGGAACCCGAGCAATCGCCGCTGCAGAAGTACGCGACCAATCTCAATGAGCGTGCGATCCAGGGCAAAATCGATCCGCTGATCGGGCGCGAACTGGAGATCGAGCGAACGATCCAGATCCTGTGCCGCCGTCGCAAGAACAATCCGCTGTATGTCGGCGAGGCCGGTGTCGGCAAGACCGCCCTGGCCGAAGGCCTGGCACGCATGATCGTGGAAGAGCGCGTACCCGAAGTGCTGGCCGATTGCACGATTTACGCCCTCGACATGGGCACGCTGATTGCCGGAACAAAGTATCGCGGAGACTTCGAGAAACGCCTGAAGGGCGTGATCGCCGAAATCCGTGAAAATCCTGGTGCTATTCTGTTTATTGATGAAATTCATACGGTTATCGGGGCAGGGGCCGCCTCGGGTGGCGTCATGGACGCCAGCAACCTGATCAAGCCGGTGCTGGCCAACGGTGATATGCGCTGCATCGGTTCCACCACGTATTCCGAATACCGCGGCATCTTTGAAAAAGATCATGCCCTGGCACGCCGTTTTCAGAAAATCGACGTACCGGAACCCAGTGTTGAGGAATCGGTGGCCATCCTGAAGGGTTTGAAATCACGATTTGAAGAGCATCACGGCGTGAAGTACGACAACCCGGCACTGGAAGCCGCAGTGGCGCTGTCGGTGCGTCATATCAATGATCGTCACTTGCCGGATAAGGCGATCGATGTCATGGATGAAGCAGGTGCCAATCTGCGCCTCAGGCCCGAGGCCAGCCGCGGCAAGCGGGTCACGGTCAAGATGGTCGAATCGATTGTCGCGAAAATGGCGCGCATTCCGGAGAAAAGCGTCTCCTCATCCGATCGCGATGCGCTGCGCACGATGGAACGCGATCTCAAGCTGACCATTTTTGGTCAGGATAAGGCAATTGAAGCGCTGAGCGGCGCAATCAAGATGTCCCGATCCGGCTTGCGGGACGAGGAAAAGCCGATCGGTTCGTTCCTGTTCTCGGGTCCGACGGGCGTCGGCAAGACCGAGGTCACGCGGCAACTGGCGCTGATCATGGGTGTTGAGCTGATTCGATTTGACATGTCCGAGTACATGGAGCGCCACACGGTGTCGCGGCTCATCGGTGCACCCCCCGGATACGTTGGTTTTGACCAGGGCGGTCTCTTAACGGAATCTGTTAATAAAAACCCACATGCTGTTGTTTTATTGGATGAAATTGAGAAGGCACACCCCGAGGTTTTCAATCTCCTGTTACAGGTCATGGACCACGGCACGCTAACCGATAACAACGGTCGCAAGGCCGATTTCCGTAACGTGATCCTGGTGATGACGACCAATGCCGGGGCCGAGGAATCAAGCCGCGCATCGATCGGTTTTACGGAACAGGATCACAGTTCCGATGCGATGGCCGTGATCACCAAGCGCTTCTCACCCGAGTTCCGCAACCGACTGGACGCGATCATACCGTTCGCGTCACTGGACATGGATTCGATCAAGCGCGTCGTCGACAAGCTGGTCGTGGAACTCGAGGCCAAGCTTGGCAACAACAACGTCACGCTTGAGCTCGATGATGAGGCTCGCCACTGGATTGCCACACGCGGCTACGACCCGAAGATGGGCGCGAGGCCGATGGCAAGAATCATCCAGGAGCAAATCAAACGGCCGCTGGCCGAAGAGCTGCTATTTGGCAGCCTGGCAAAAGGCGGGCACGTGAAGATCGTCGTCGGTCAGGATGACAACCTCAAATTGATGGCTGAACCGGTGCTCAGGGAACTGGAGCACCTGCCGGAGGATTAACGGCCGCGGTAGACGATGCGGCCTTTGCTCAGGTCGTAAGGTGTGAGTTCGACGGTGACCTTGTCACCGGTCAGGATACGAATGTAATTCTTGCGCATTTTTCCGGAAATATGCGCGGTGACAACATGCCCGTTTTCGAGTTCGACTCGAAACGTCGTGTTGGGAAGCGTCTCATTGACGACGCCTTCCATCTGCAGGGCTTCTTCTTTTGCCAAGGGGTAAAATCTCTGTAGTGCGAAAAGGCCGGCGAATTGTGCAGAAACGGCGTGGGTATTGCAATGTACCAGCCCTTCATTCCAGCAATAACTCGGCGCACGGGAGCACGGTAGGCGGCCATTGGGGTGCCAAAATGGCCGGATCGCAGAGGCGACCGAGCAATGCACTGAACGCCGCCCGTGGCAGGGTTCGAGCACCCAGGGACAACAGATGGCCAGACACAACCTGGCAGTCAAGCATCTCTGTTTCGCCCAAAGACATACGGTTCGCAATGTACAGCATCGCCATTTTGGACGCGTTCGGCCTTGCGCTGAACATCGATTCCCCAAAAAACGCTTTGCCGATTGCGAGTCCGTACAGGCCTCCGCAAAGTTCATCGTCCTGCCAGACTTCGATGGAATGCGCCCAGCCGGCCTCGTGCAATTTTCCATAAGCGGCGACCATTTCCGCCGTTATCCAGGTGCCCTGTTCAAAACGGCGTGGCCCGGCACAGGCACGGATGACCTCCGGGAACGCGGTGTTGATTCGTATTTCGGCATTTGACCGGCGAATCTCGCGACGCAGGCGGCGCGCGACAGAAAAGTCTCCCGGGAGGAATACGCAGCGAGGATCAGGCGACCACCAGAGGAGCGGTTCGTCATCGATTGACCACGGGAAAATACCCTGTCGATACGCTGTGAGCAGGCGGGCCGGACTCAGGTCTCCACCGCACGCCAGCAGCCCGTTTGGCTCTCTCAGCGCGGCATTCACCGGTGGGAAGCTGTCTGGCGGATCGTCTGCCGAGAGCCACTTGACACGAGTATTGGTCACCGTGGGCCGCTCGTCGCCTTGTAGGGCGTGTGAGAATCCACCTCGTCAATATACCGCTCGACATGTTTGCCTTCTTCGTCCAGGTAGCGTTCGATTGCGCTGGCAAACTGCGGGTGCGCGAGCCAATGGGCGGACCAGGTCGGCACCGGCGAGAATCCACGGCTGATCTTGTGTTCACCCTGGGTGCCGGGTTCAAACAACTGCTTGCCGGTTTCAATGCAATAGTCGATTCCCTGGTAGTAACAGGTTTCAAAATGCAGGGCATCATATTGTCCGTCACTTCCCCAGTACCGCCCGTAAAGCGCGTGTTCGCTCTCAAAAAATACTGCGGCGGCGACCACAGATGAGGCGTGTTCGGCCAGCACGTACAGTACGCCGTCGGGAAGGCTTCGATTCAACCGGCGAAAGAATGCCTCGCTGAAGTAGGGCATCGATCCTCGCCGCATGAACGTATTGCTGATCAGCTGATAGACAATCGACATGCGGGCGTCGTCGATGTCACCGCCGCGGATACGTTGAAAGCGAATGCCGCTTTCGTCCACTCGCCGTCGATCGCGCCGCGCCTTCTTTCGCTTCGAGGATGTAAACGAATCGAGGAATTGATCAAAAGACTGGTATTGATTGTTATGCCAGTGAAACTGGCAATCCTTTCGGATCAGCAGGCCAGCGTCGCCGAGTGCGTCGATTTCGTCGGCTGTGGGAAACAGAACGTGCACGGAAGAACAATTCGTCTCCCTGGCCAGTGCAATTGCACCTTGCAGAAGTGCGGCACCGGATTGATCGTCTGCGGCGTCACGCAGCAACAGGCGTCGACTGGGTGCCGGGGTGAAAGGGACGGCTGACACCAGTTTTGGGTAGTAGTGAAGACCGGCCTGATCATAGGCATTGGCCCAGGCCCAATCAAACACAAACTCACCCCAGGAATGCGACTTCTCGTATAGGGGCATCGCCGCGAGCAGGCCCCTGTCATCCTCGATTGTCAGGTGGCGAGGGGACCAGCCTGTCTCCGGCGATACGCAGCCTGTTTCTTCCGCCGCCAGAAGGAACTCGTGTCGCAGAAAGGGATGGTCTTTGCCTGCCAGCGCATTCCACTTGTCGGGCGCAATGTCGGCAATTGCCCGGTTGATGTTTACTCGCAACACGAGTGCATCAATTCACGCCGTCTTGCGATCGGCAACCTTGCTCGCATCGTCAAGCGCGTCGACATATTTTTCGGCATCGAGCGCGGCCATACAACCCGCGCCTGCAGAGGTGATTGCCTGTCGGTAAACCTGATCGGCAACGTCGCCGGCTGCGAATACCCCGGGAACACTGGTTGCGGTCGCGTCGCCGGAGATGCCGGATTTGACGACGAT
>DDIP01000170.1:0-2909 GCA_002338605.1 Proteobacteria bacterium UBA1847
GGCTGGTTTCCGTTTGATATGTCTGTTGAAGACCTCTGGGTGGAAGATGAAAAAGGCTTTCGCACAGAAGGTGCCGTCACTGTGCCGAACGGAACCCCTCTCACTATCCATTGCGCGTGGGCGATTCGACCAACGCAATACGTTGAGGTCAAAGAAAAACTCTGGTGGAACGGCAACATAGTGAATGCCGATGGCCATACACAGGGAATATTCCCGATCGAAATTCCGCCCGACAAATACGGCGACATACAATGGGAAACCGGTAGCGTACTTACCTTGAACAAGGCCTCTCATTCCATCCATGGTACGAAAAAGCTGGAAGGGAAATTCAAGACAGGGTGGAAAGCGACAGGTGCCGGAAAGCACACGTTAAGTTGCGATCTTGACTCGTTCGACTACAACATCGATCTTGAGAAGGTCCGAGCCAATAATCACCGCCAGATTACTGTCACTGTTTTGGACTCACCTGGGGATGTATCGGTAACCGCTGCCACCCGCGAAACGGCGTCTGTGACAAAGTACACGCCGAGGTTGTCGAAGAACGAAACCGTGTCGGACCTGGGCCAGCCGGCCATGGAATCCAAGGATACCGGCCTGTACACAGGCACTACCCGAACGGCTACGCCGGCGAACGGGGCCTTGATTCCAAGACCGTACCTTGAAAGGCCGGCAACGGATCGCTCAACGACGGTTGCCAAGCGGGGTTCGAAGCCGGCATTCGACGCGCGGAAAGAATACACCGCGGTGCGGACAGCGCAGGGTACGGCCGCCATGAGCAATGACCTGAACGACGCTGCCCCTGCGTCGCTGGTTTTCGAGGTGGAATCGCTGATGCCGACTGCGGTGACTTCCGGTGGTCAGATTCTGCGTCAGGATATGACGGGTTTCCCCAGCGGATGGGGCGGCAATGCGCAGCTGTTCTGGCGGCCGCCGGCGCCTGCAGGGGATAAACCGTATTTGATAACGGAATTCGAGCTCAAGGCCGCCGGCACCTATGATCTGGTGCTGCACTACACGACAGCCCCCGATTTCGGCCAGTTCACCGTTTATATCGATGGCACCCATGCGACGAAGCACGACGGTTACGGATCACAAGTCGGACTTCGCCAGGCCTTGCTCGGGCGCTACCCACTGTCCGCCGGCCGGCACGAGCTTGCCTTCGAAGTATCGGGAAAGAACCCCCAATCAACAGGCTACATCGTCGGCGTCGATCGTCTGCGACTGGAGCGTGCCCCGTAGACGAAGACCGGAGTTCAGGAGGATGCTGCCCCGGTGGTAGACTGCGGCAAGTCGGCCGACTGTCTTAACCAATATGCTGTATTGAGCTGTTGCGGTCACATTACAGAGCAGCCGTTCGTGCCGGAATAAATGCCGGTCATTCGTATGGGCATGACCTGTGCACCGATGGCGCGCACCAAGGAATATGAATCGCATGGTCACTATGACTGTACTGCTCTCATCGCTGGCTGTGATAGCGATGTACCTGTTCTGGAGACGTCGGAGAAACCAGGGTATCCAGACGAAAATCATCGCGGTTGAAGATATTGGCGAGTTGTTTCGGCAGATTTCTGACCAGGGTGTAGAAACTTCTTTCGCTGTACTTGTGATTCAATCGGGAGAGAAGGACGAAAACGAGAACGTTGAAATTCAGTTTTCGGTCGAAGGCGGCACGACGGGGCTGGATTGGATACTGATGTCGCCAGCGAACATCGCAGAGAAGCAGAGAGTGATCCAATTCGCTGCGTCCAGGGGCTTTCAGTGGCATGAGAAGGAAATGAACAATTGGTTGTACCTGCGAATGGACCAGGGTGACCTGGTCACCTTGTGCAAGTCGTTAATTGACAATCTATTTCAGGCGGAACAGATATTGCTGAAGTATGGCGGTTTCAAATACAAGGCATAGCCCAATAAGTCGCGTGAAACGCTCGCGCTCTATCTGGTTGCGGTCGTGTCGGTGCGATTCCGTCGGGCGCTCACGGCTTTCTCGGCCATGAGACACGCGATCGTTCATTAAGAATATTTCGGGTTGATTTCCACATCGGTACTCGTGCAGGCCGGCGGCAGGACAGTCGATCAAAGCGATCACGCATCATCAGTCGGAGATTGTAGGCTTCACGTTGTAGAGAATTTCTGCACTTTCTTCTGAGGCGTATCAGCCACATTCCCATCGTGTAGCCCGGTCGTGCCCGGTGACCTATATCCGATTCGTATTCCAGCGTACTTGCATGGGTGATCGGTGGATGCAACGCAACAACCAGTTGTTTATGGCGCCAGAATCGCTGCATGAACTTGTCGATCGGCTCGACGACGACGTAACCCGCCGTTACCAGGCGTACCGCGGCACTGGGGGATAGCGCGTAGGCAAGCGCGAGCAATGGCACGCGCTGGCAGCGGCGAAGTTCGAAGGGACCGGTCTGTTCGATGTTTTTTGACCGGTCAGGATACGGGCCGCAGATACGCACCAGTCCGAGCTGTGCGATACGACGTTCGACGACCCCGAAACCGTGGACGAAGCCGGGATCGAGGCGTGCGTCGTCTTCGAGAATCAGGAAGGGTTCAGTGCCTTTTGCGCATTGCTCCCAAACCGCGAGGTGGCTGGCATAGCAACCGATCTCGTTCGCTGTCGCGGACCGGCCGCAGTTGCGAATAAATTCGTCATCATCGTAGTGATGCACATGGTCCAGCGCATCGTGTCCGCTGACCGCGTCGAAAAACTCGAACGCAAGGCCCTTGTCGCTGAGCTGCTTTCGCATGTTGGCCCGGCGGCGCTCGGAACCCTTCAGACTGATGACGACGATCTTCATGCCTCATAAGACCTGTCCTCCGAGGCAAATCGGTCGCATCAGCTCGATCGAGTTGCAATGGCCGGGGTGATTCGGCTCGCCCGGCGTGCAGGACCTGCCACGGGG
>DDIP01000170.1:3000-11407 GCA_002338605.1 Proteobacteria bacterium UBA1847
CCGTGCAGGACCTGCCACGGCGATCTGCCCGACAAGCCAGAGTGTCAGCATCGCGATGGGAATCACGTACCATGACAGGGGTTGCAGACTGAACGCATTGACCAGCGCAATATTCAGCAATACAGCGAGGATGGCGCCAACGCCGATGCCCAAACTGCTGACGATGAAATTCTCCACCATGAAGTAGCGCATGATCGCAAAGCGCGTCGCACCCAGCGCGCGCCGAATGCCAATCTGGCGCGTACGCCGGCTGACGTTGAAACTCGCGAGGCCGATAATTCCGAGGCCGGTGATGATCACCAGGAGGACGACAATAAAGCTAAGCATCTTTACCAGCGCCGACTCGTCCAGGTAGGCGAGTTTTCGAACCTGGTCCATCGTCTTCACGCTGCGAATGATACGGCCTTTGTTACTGGCGGACAGCATCTCCTCGACCTGCGGCATCAGTGAATCGCGATAGCCGGGTTCAGTACGCACGATATAGGTCTGGTTGGTGCCCAGCCGGCGCTGCGGGATCAGCATTGATCGCTCGACGCCGGTCCAGGATTGCCAGGGTGCCTGCAGGCGGTCAATGACACCGACGATATTGACGGGATCGTCATCGCCAAGGTACAGGGTCTTGCCGACCACCGAGCCGGATTCGTCAGGAAACAGCTCCTTCGCGAGTGCCTCGGTAATAACGGCGTAGGCAGGCCAGGTATTGGACTCCGGATCCTTGAATGAAACCTGGTTCGGAGCAAAGTTCTTGCCGTCGATAATTGTTGCACCAAACGCGTCGACACCGTGTTCATCGGCGAAGTAAATGGCAGAACCAACAGACTCGGTGCTGTTGGCGCCCGGTTCGGTTTGCACGCTCTCGGACCAGCCGCCCTGCCGTAACGGATACGAATTGCTGGCGACAGCAGCGCGTACGCCGGGCAGGTTTCGAATCAGGTCAAGGTCTTCTTCGACCAGCGATCGCATATCGGCATCCGGCTCAAACGACGCACTGGAGAGCGCGAATGTATTCGCTTCGTCCATGCCGCTGTCACGCGCGATGGCATCGTTCTGCTCCTGCATGATCGCAACCGCATTCACCATGATGGTCATCGTGACCGCAATCTGCAGCGCAATCAGGATGTACCCGGCCTTTGCGCTCAGCATGGCTCGAAAAACTGGACCAAATTCCATGGTGATCTCCTACTGAATTCGTAATGTCGCTGCAGGCGAAATTCTGCAGGCGCGCCAGGTTGGATACAGCGCTGCTCCCAGCGCCGAGACAATAGCGAGTGCCACGGCAACAAAAATCATCGACCAGTCCATGCGCAACAGGTTCTTGATGAACTCGTACTCGGCATAAATGTTCTCGATACCCTGCAGCCCGAGCCAGGTCAGCCCGATGCCGAGCAAGCCGCCGGCCATGCCGATCAGGCCGGCCTCGATGATGTACTGCGAGAACAATGCAGACTTGCTTGCACCGAGCGCACGGCGGAGACTGATGTCATTGGTTCGCCGCATGACTTTCGCCAGCAACAGGCCGATCGTGTTCAGCAGACATACGACCAGGAACAACACTGCAAGACTGAGCAGCATGTTGACGTTGTCGTCAACAACGTCCCGGTTGTCGAGCCACTCGGCAGGCGTGCTGAGGCGATTATTCAGCTCGCGCGGAAAGCGCCCCAGCAGTTTCTGCTCGCTGACATAGGCGTCCAGGAACTCTGCATAGTCCTGACGTTCGGCCTCGTTCCTGAGTTCAACCCACATCTGCATCCAGATGCATTCGGATGCGAGGAACGCGTCGTAGCCGCCTTCACCGGAGGGTTTCCAGCAACTGGTGTTGCCGCTGCTACCAAATTTTCCGCTGATCGCCAGTGAGAACGGCAGGTAAATGCGCTCGGGCTCTTCAAAGGGATTGTTGTTGACATCGTAAAATTTCGGGACCGGCGTCCAGGGTGCCAGTACGCCGACGACCCGGTAAGTTTCATCATTCATACGCAACAATTCGCCGACCGAATTCTTGCCGCCGAACAACTCTTCGTTGATGCTCGATGACAGCACGACCACACGTTCCTCGGAAACATCTGAAGACCGATCCCAGCCGCTGCCGAAAGCGAACGGTACATCGAACATCGCGAAAAAATCGGCTGTTGCTGCTCTTACCGTTTCCTGGAACGGTCGTGCATCTTCGTTGGCCGGTTGCACGACACGACCAGACTTGAAGCTGACGACCTGCCGGTACGCCCGGCCGGCGTCGTGCAAAGCTTTGGCATCCAGGTAGGTGAGTTGTTCAGGCGGCTCATCGGGGTCCTCATAGGGCTCGTCAGGACTCCAGTTGTCGACCTGGACGTGAAATAACACGTCATTCTTGTGTGCGATCGGATTGTCACTCATCACATGCCGGACGTTGACGATCGTCATGCAGGCGCCAATGCCAATCGCAATCGCCGCAACCATCAGTGCACTGAGCGCCGGGTTGGCGCGGATGCTGAGCAATCCGAGCCGCAGGTAGTATCGAAACATCGTCGTCTCCCGAATCAGGCGTTGGCGGCCGCAGCGAAATGGAGCTCGGGCGGCCCGTCGCTGACCTGGCCGTCGCGAACAAAGATATTGCGTTTCGCCCGATTGGCGAGTGTGAGTTCGTGGGTCACCATGATAATCGTCGTGCCGCCGTCGTTAATTTCGGCGAGCAGGTCAAGCACGCTTTCCGCCATATTCGTATCGAGGTTGCCGGTTGGCTCATCCGCCAGCAGAAAACGCGGTTCACCGGCCAGTGCGCGTGCGATCGCAACGCGTTGTTGCTGGCCACCTGACAATTGTCCCGGGTAATGCTTCATGCGTGAGGTCAGACCCACCATGTCGAGGCATTTTTCTATGCGACGCTTGCGTTCGTCTGCATTGAAGCCCCGATAGCGAAGCGGCACGTCGACATTGTCGAAGACATCGAGTTCGGGGATCAGGTTGAAACTCTGGAAAATAAAACCGATTTTCTCGTTACGGACTTTCGACCGTTGCCGGTCATTCAGGGAGGAGATATCGCGACCGTCGAGTTCATAGGTTCCGCTGGTCAGTTCTTCCAGCATGCCGGCAATATTGAGGAAGGTCGTCTTGCCCGACCCGGACGGGCCGGTGACGGACACGAACTCGCCCTCGTCGACCGTTAGCGAGAACTCGCGAAGCGCGTGTGTCTCAACCATGTCGGTACGATACGTCTTTGATACTGACTTCATTTTCAACATTCCTGGTCTCCCTGCTCAATCAGATAACAGTACGGATTCCGCGCCGCGGAATGGATCCAGGCTGGAAATCACAATGGTTTCGCCCGCCTGCAGGCCGGACAGTATTTCGACGGCGCCGAGGCTTCTCGCGCCGGTCTGGATCGCACGGCGTTCCGCTGTGCGGTCATCGTTGATGACATAGGCAAGGCGACCGGCCCCGCTATCGAGGAACTGGCCGCGTTGCACCATCAGCACATCCTTGAATTCGGCGAGCAAGACACGCGTCGTCAGGCGCTGGTTCTGTCGCAGGTTGGTCGGGCCGTCATCGGTAAAGCGAATGCGGCTCGCGACCTGGTTGTTGATGATTTCTGGCGACACCCCCACAAGCTGGCCGGAATAGCGTTCCGAGCCGACCTGGACTTCCGCCTGCATGCCAATGGCAAGATCGTCAGCGTAGCTCTCAGGGATAAGGGCATCGATTTCGAAGCGGGTTAGGTCGACAACCGCCATTACCGGCGTATCGCGAGAAACCGCTGCCTTCTGGGCGACCAACAAGTCGCCGACGATGCCGTCCACCGGCGATTTAATCGACAGGTTGTCGATCTGCCGTCTGAGCTCATCGACCAGCAACTGCTGTCGGCTGACTTCGAATTCGCTGGCCCGCAGCTCGAAGGCGAGCCGCTCATCAAACAGGTCGGCATCTGCGATCGCATGCTTGTAGGCAAGCTCTGCGTTCCGAAGGTCATCCTGCGCTTTTTCATAGTCGATAACGGCGATGACACCGCGATCGTTGGCATCCGACGCACGACGCTGCTCGCGTTTCGCCGCGACAAGCGCAACTTCAGCGAGATCGGCCGACTTACGTTTATCAAGCGCCAGTTGACGCGATTCGATGCGTTGCCGCTCGAGTTCGACTTTGCGCTGTGCCAGGGACGACTCCGCCTGCCGCAACTCGCTCTTCAGTTCCGGGCTGTCGACCGTCGCGAGGACCTGGCCCGCCGTGACTTGTTCGCCCGCTTCAACCCGCAGCGTTATGCTCCCGGATGCCGTCGCGTACAAAGTTGGGCTCACTGCTGCGACAATGCGTCCCTGTACGGAAACATCGCGGACCAGGTCACCACGTGTAACAACGGCTGTACGAATCCGCTCATAGGGAATACTGACGGTCGCATTGGCCCATCGCTTTACCCAAGGTGCTGCAAACAATATCGAGGCAAACACGGCGACACCGATGCCAAGTACCAGCAGTTGCTTGCGCCTGGGATTTGGCGGCTCGAGAGCCACATCCTGCGCTGACGTGTCGGCAATCTTCAGTATTCTCTCCCTTGTCCCCAATGCGAGCGGCCTTTTTACACCCGCATGTCCCTTTAGATGCGGAAGACGGGAAAATCGTTTGAAGGCATTTTCAGGCAGTAGCTGTCGATGACAGGTGCCTGCGTCGCGGTGAAGCGAGTGTTTACCGGGACAGTGGCCTCTATAATCGACGGAATTGTGGCCGGAACAAGAATCTTGGAAATTGACTACCTGATCCGGGACAGGGCGCGCCTGTTCTGGATTCTCAATATCAGTGGATGGACCGGGTACACGCTGACGGCGTGGCTGGGCGCGTTTGCACACGAAAAACCGGAATCGTATTTTGCCGTAATCGCTGCAACCGCAGTCAGCGGATTTCTGCTGACAATTCCGATGCGATACCTGTTCCGCGTTCTCTGGACACGTTCATTGCTGGTGCTCGCAAGCGTCATGACACTCGCCTGTTATGTTCTCGCGCTGGGCTGGCGATACCTGCAAAATATTCTCTATTACGACTGGGTCAAGAACAGCTGGCAGCCCGAGCACCTGATGGACTATGTCGGCGGTGTCATGGGGTCGTTCTACATCCTGCTGTGCTGGAGCGGGCTCTATTTCGGCATACGCTACTACCAGACACTCCAGGACCAAACCGAGCAGACCCTGAAAGCGACATCGGCAGCGCACCAGGCGCAACTGAAAATGCTGCGCTACCAGCTGAATCCGCATTTTCTTTTCAATACGCTGAACGCGATATCGACGCTGATACTGGACGGTGCCAACGAAACGGCTAACAAGGCAGTCAGCCGCCTCAGCGATTTTCTGCGCTATACGCTCGACAACGACCCGATGTCTCGTGTCACGCTTGGTTCCGAACTCAATGCGCTGGACCTGTATCTCGAGATCGAGAAAGTGCGATTTGGTGACCGACTGGTCATCGAAAAAGCCATAGAAAGTCCGGCTGAGAGAGCGCTGGTGCCGAGCCTGATATTGCAGCCGCTGATTGAAAACGCGATCAAATACGCGATTTCGCCCAGCGAAGAGGGAGGAACGCTGAAAATCTCGGCACGGGTGCAGCGTGGTGTGCTTGTCATGCAGGTGTCCGATACAGGACCGGGTCTCGGCAATGGCAAGAGTGAACACAAGTCGAGCGGCGTTGGCCTGAAAAATACGCGTGAACGCCTGCAGCAACTCTATGGCGACAAACAGGCTTTTACTTTGGCCCCGAACGAACCGTCGGGCCTTGCGATCACAATCAACCTGCCGTTTGAGGAAGACGATGTTGAAAGCGCTGATAGTTGACGATGAAGAACTCGCACGGCGCGGGCTTGAGATTCGCCTCGAGAAATTTCCCGATATCGAAATCTGCGCCCAGAGTCGCAATGGGCGAGAAGCCCTGGAGGCGGTCCAGGCTCACTCACCCGACCTGATGTTTCTCGACGTGCAGATGCCCGGAATGAACGGATTCGATGTGTTGAGAAACCTGTCCACCAGCAATATGCCAGCCGTCATTTTTGTCACCGCCTACGACGAGTTCGCATTGCGAGCGTTTGACGCCAACGCACTGGACTACCTGTTGAAGCCAATCAACGATGACAGGCTGGCGGAGGCAATTGACCGTGCACGCAAGGACTGCAATGAAAAAGATGCAGAGCAGCATCGTTCGAAACTGCTGCGCTTCGTTTGTGAGCTGACCGGCCAGGAGTTGTCGCTCGAAGCTGCACTGGCGGCATCCGAGAGCGGTATTCGCTACCCGACACGACTGGCGATTCGCGATGGCTCCGAAACGACCTGTGTCGATGTTGAAGCAATCGACTGGATCGATGCCGCAGGCGATTACATGTGTGTGCACTCCAACGGCGAGACTCATGTGCTGAGAGGCACGATGAAGAACCTGGAAGACATTCTGAACCCGGAGATTTTTGTTCGCGTACACCGCTCCGCGATTGTGAACCGACACCGGGTCCGGTCAATGCGGCCGCACCGCAATGGTGAATATTTTCTGAACCTCGGTGGCAATACCGAGCTCAAATTAAGCCGCAAGTACAAAAGCAATATTGAACGCATAGCGCACCGTTCGTCCTGATTCACGAACACTTCACCGCATCCCGTGCAACCCCGTGTATTCACAAGGCGTCGAAGAGTCACCAGGTGAATGTCAGGGGGAGAGCGGTATGTTCCAGGCAACGAGAGCTTCAGCGTCAGCGGCGATGTTTCTACTGCTGCTGGCAACCGACGTTGTGGCCTTCTACACGGTCGATGGCGAACGCAAGTCCTTTAAGATCTTCCGTACGACGTCTACACCAATAATTGATGGTCGCCTGGACGACGCCGCCTGGGAGACTGCGGCATTCGTCGACGATTTTCACCAGACGGCGCCAATAGACGGGGCGGAACCCAGTGAAGTCACTATCGTCCGGGTGGCCTACGACGACGAGTACCTGTACATAGCCGCTGATATGCGGGACAGCAGCCCGGACGAGATTCGTGCAACACAAATGGTACAGGGGAAAATGTTCTTCTCCGACGACCGTTTTTACGTGATGCTCGATAGCTTCAATAACAAGCGCAATGACTATTTTTTCCAGGTAAACGCAAACGGTATCCGGCGCGAGGCATTGCGCGAAAACAATGCCCGGTTCATCGAAGAGTGGGCCACAATCTGGGTGGCAGAGTCAGCGAAGCACGAGAATGGCTGGGCCACCGAGATAGCGATACCGTTCAAGTCGATTTCGTTTTCGCCGGATTCCGACACATGGGGAATCAATTTCGGTCGGGGCATTGTTCGCAAACAGGAATTTGCTCTATGGTCGTCCCACGAGCGCCAGGACTGGCCAGCCTACGGCGGTGAAATTCACGGCATCCAGGATATCAGGCAAGGCCTCGGGCTCGATATAGTGCCGTCAGTCAGCATCAGTCAGCAAAGAGACCTTGTTCTCGGCGACGATCATTCGAATATTGAGCCATCGATTGATATTCGCTATCGCATAACGCCTTCGCTGTCCGCCACCTTCACGCTGAACACGGATTTCTCGACCGCGGAAGTTGACGAACAGCAGGTCGCGCTCGATCGCTTCTCGCTGTTCTTTCCGGAAAAGCGCGATTTCTTCCTGCAGGACGCCGGTATTTTCGAGTTCGGCAATATCGATACCAACGGGCGGCCGTTTTTCTCCCGAAAGATCGGCCTGTCGGCGAACGGCGCGCCGGTGGGCGTCGATGGCGGCATCAAACTGACCGGGCGTGTCGGCGATTTCAGCCTGGGAACGCTCGCCATTCGTCAGGAGGCAGCGGGCGATGTCGATGCAAAAGAGTTGATAGTCGCTCGGGGCACCTACAACGTCCTGGACGAATCGACGGTGGGCTTTATCGTGACGAATGGTGATCCAACGTCAAACGACTCCAACAGCGTATTGGGCGTCGATTTTCTTTATCGCGACAGCGACGGTCCATTTGGCCAGATCCTGACCGGCAAAGTCTGGGCGCAGCAAAGCGAAACCGAAGGCATCGCCGGTGACGATCAGGCCTTCGGCGCACTCATCGAGATGCCCAGCGACAAGTTCCTCGCTTACGTCCATGCAAAGTACATCGGGGAGAACTTTAATCCGGCGCTTGGCTTCGTGAACCGGACGGGGATTCGAGTAGCGGAGACCGGGGTACGCTACCGCTATCGTCCGAATACCGGTCGATGGCGGGAAATGAATGCGCGCGTTGACGCATCCCACGTGACCGATATGAACGGTGAGACCGTGTCGCAGTGGCTTCGGTTTCGACCCAACCTGTACGCGCACACAGACGATTTCTACATGATCGACTTTGAGCATAACCGCGAGCTGGTCAGGAATGCGTTCCTGCTCTTCAATCGACTGGAGATACCAGCCGGTGAGTACGCGTTCGATCGTGTGCGCGTGGAACTGGCTACCGGG
>DDIP01000170.1:11530-14969 GCA_002338605.1 Proteobacteria bacterium UBA1847
CGGCCGCTACGACTGGTGCTCTCGGTCCAGGACGGCGGTTTTTTTGGCGGCGATCGACTGGAAAAATTTATCGAACTTCAATGGCGACAATCCGCGTATTTGTTCCTCGGCATCGCGTTCACAGAAAACGTCGTTGATATGCCGGGCGGGAGTTTTACGTCCCACCTTGCTAGCCTTCGCGCCGACGTGGCATTCAATTCAAAATGGTCGTGGAGCAACTTCATGCAATACGACAACACTCACGATAATTTCGGCATCAACAGCCGGCTACGGTTTGTTCCGGAGGCGGGCAAGGAGCTGGTACTGGTTCTGAATCACGGCGGCACGGTAAGCCGGGCGAACAACTTCTCCAGCTCTCAAAGCGATATCAACCTCAAACTGTCGTACACGTTTCGCTACTAGGCGGTGTTTATCGCGGACCGATCAGGTGCCCCAGAAGCGGGACCGCGGTAGCGAGACCATACCGCGCTCATAAATGAGGCCGCCGTCGCGATCTTCCCGGGCCAGTAGCGGGCCGTCAATATCGACGAACTCGCATTGCTGCGCCAGGACATGCGACGGTGCCATGGACAGCGATGTGCCGCCCATGCAGCCGACCATGAGCGACAGTCCACGCTTGCGTGCAGCGCTTGCGAGTTCGAGGCCGTGCGTCAGGCCGCCACACTTGTCCAGTTTGATGTTGAGCATCTGGTAACGTTGGACCGCGGCGTCGAGTTCGCCGAGGTGCTGACAGGACTCATCGGCGCACAGTGGAATGGATGACTGGAAGTTGTCCAATGTGGCGTCTTGACCACGGGGCAACGGCTGCTCAAGCATCAGGACACCCAGGTCCTGCAAGGGCGACACATACTCAACGAGTTCTTCAGGCGTCCAGCCTTCGTTTACGTCCACGATCAGCCGCGAGTCCGGCCTGGCGTTGCGGATCGCCGCAATTCGCTCAACCGGGCGGTCGTTGCCAAGTTTTACCTTGAACAGCGTGATGTCCGAGGCGGCAAGCGCTTTGGCGCCCATTGTTTCGGGCTCATCTTCAAGACCGATGGTAAACACGGTCTCGACCGGATCCGGACGAACGCCGGCTGCCTGCCAGACGCTGGTACCGGACTGCTGTGCCTCCAGATCCCAGAGTGCTGAATCCAGGGCAAAACGCGCGCCGCCGGGTGGCAACAGTTGCATCAGTTGCAGCCGGTCGGCGCCGGCTACGACGTCGTCTTTGACCGATTCAATCTGCACGGCCATCGATTCAACGGTATCACCGAGGTAGTAGACGCCCATTCCCTCGCCACGACCGACGAGTCCGTCTTCTTCGACTTCACAAACGAGGCAGGGGAATTCGTTCCAGGTATGTCGCGAGATGCGGAACGGCTGTTTCGTCGGCCACGATTCGAGCCGGATGCGGAGCTGGCGCTTCATGTCGTGTGTCGCAGCAGAAAATTGGCGATCGGCGTCATCCCGGTCACAACCGGATCGACGCACGGCAGGCCCAGGTGTTGCTGCATTTTGGACAGGTACATCTCACGATCGAGATCGGACAGTGACGAGGTATTGATGCTCACACCGGCACAAAAACAGTCGTTTCGCATACGGCGTGCACAACGCAGCGCATCGTCAATGACTTCGTCAAGTTCCGGAATGGGAAAGTCGCCGTCGGTTCCGTCGATTGAGAGACGCTCGACATCATGGCACAGAACAATGGCATTCGGTTGTGAGCCGTGCAGTAAGCCTAGGCTGACACCGGAGTAGCTCGGGTTCAGCAGTGAGCCCTGTCCCTCGATGACATCCCAATGGTCGTCGTCGTTGTCCGGTGACAGGATTTCGGCGGCACCTGAAATAAAGTCGGCAACCACTGCATCGATTGGAATACCTTCCCCCGCAATCATGATGCCAGTCTGCCCGGTGGCCCGAAAACTCGACTTGATACCGCGGCGTTCCAGTTCTCGGTGCAAGGCGAGGGCACTGTATTTTTTGCCGACGGCGCAGTCGGTGCCGATCATCAGGATGCGTTTACCGCTTCTCAGTCGGCCGGTACCGACCGGTAAATCGGCGGGTGGAATACGAACGTCTGTCAGCACTGCCTTGCCTTTGGCGGCCGCGGCGACCAGTACGGGCAGGCTGTGCAGCTTGGTATGCAGTCCAGCGGCAACATTGATTCCAGCCTCGGCAAGTTCGCAAAGCTGTGGCATCCATTCTGCCGGTATGCGGCCACCCATCGGGGCAACACCGACGACGACGGTGCGGACGCCGGCATCGACGGCATCCTGTACAGTCATCTCCGGCAGACCGAGGTCAACCGGGCAGGTCGGCAGCCGCATCTGCCCGGCACAGCGATCGGGTCGCCAGTAGGCAATTCCGGCACCCGTCTTGGCATGATGCCAGTCGGGACAATTACCCAGGTACAAAAGATACGGCGCTTCAAGATTCACCTTCGTTACGAGCATGGTCCACTCCAGCGTGCCGCCCGGCACAATTCCGGGTAGTTTACACAGCGCGACGAAACTTAGTCGGGCAGGAAGATGGTTGCCGGGTGCTCCAGCATTTCCTTGATGCGCTGGATCATTGCCGCGGCATCGTAGCCGTCTACAAAGCGATGATCGAATGACGAAGACAGGTTCATCATGAGCCGAACGGCGATTTGCCCGTTGTATGCCATCGGACGTTCCGCTGCGCGATTGACGCCGATAATACCGACTTCAGGCATGTTGATTACCGGCGTCGAGGCAATGCCACCCAGCCGGCCGAGACTCGTTATCGTGATGGTCGAGCCGCTCAATTCGTTCTTCTTTGCGCTGTTGTCGCGCGCGGCCTGTGTAACCCGGCGAATCTCATTCGCAAGACCGTCGATGTCGAGCATCTCGGCATGTTTGACGACCGGAACTTTTAGACCGTCGGGAGTCTGGGTCGCGACGCCGAGATGAACGGCATCGTACTGCAGGATGAGGTTGCGATCCTTATTGTAGGTCGCATTGCACTGAGGATATTCTTTCAGGGCACGAATCAGCGCGAGGCCCAGGAACGGCAACAGGGTCAGTCGCTCGCTCGAGCTGGCCTTGCGGCTGTTGAGGTGCCGGCGCAGCGCCTCGAGTTCCGTAATGTCGATTTCTTCGACATAAGCGAAATGCGGAATCTCCTGTTTCGATCGGCTCATGCGCTCGGCGATGATGCGCCGCAGCCCGATAACCTTGATTTCCCTGATCGCCGTTGACGGGCCACGAGCCGCCGCCAGGCTAATGCCGCTGGCCCGGGCCTTCAGGTAATTATCGAAATCCTTTCGCTGAATACGACCACCCGGCCCTGTTCCCGGCACCTCGTGCAAATCGATACCGGCTTCCTTCGCGCGACGGCGAATGGCAGGAGAAGTGATGACTCTTCCATTCGGATCATCCGTTACCGGTGTCGCCGGTTTTTTTGCCGGTGTCGGCTCCGATGTTGCCACTACCGGCTT
>DDIP01000170.1:15091-15466 GCA_002338605.1 Proteobacteria bacterium UBA1847
GCCGCCGCAATTTCGGTGGACGCATCTTTCGCGACCGCGCCATCCGTTTCAAAAACGACCAACGCGGCACCAACGGCAACAACATCGCCCGGCTCGCCGGCGAGTTTCGTCACCGTGCCACTAACGGGAGACGCGAGTTCGACCGCCGCCTTATCCGTCATCATCGTGCAGACAACCGCTTCTTCCTCGACGACGTCACCGACCTTGATAAACCACTCACCGATCTCTGACTCAACGGTGCCTTCACCGAGATCAGGCAACTTGAAAATATGTTCGCTCATCCCGCCTCCATCACTGAACGGATACCCGCCGACATGCGCTTCAGTCCGGGGAAATACTGCCACTCGAACGCGTGCGGGTAGGGCGTGTCCCAAC
>DDIP01000170.1:15563-29299 GCA_002338605.1 Proteobacteria bacterium UBA1847
GCGGGTAGGGCGTGTCCCAACCAGCGACGCGGCCGATCGGTGCTTCGAGGTGATAAAAGCATTCTTTTTGCACCGATGCGACCAGCTCGGCTCCAAATCCGCCGAAGCGTGTTGCCTCGTGGGCAACCATGCAGCGGCCCGTCTTGCGTACCGATTCGGCCAGTGTCTGCACGTCCAGTGGCGCCAGTGTTCTTACGTCGATCACTTCGCAATCGACGCCGGTTGCTTTCGATGCCGCGATTGCGACATGCACCAGCGTACCGTAGGTGATGATCGTCAGTTCATCGCCGGCTTGCGCGATGTCGGCCTGGCCCATCGGGACCGTGTAATAGCCTTCCGGTACCTCACCTTTCGGATGCGAGCCCCAGGAAACTGCCGGCTTTTCCGGGTCACCGTCGAACGGCCCGTTGTAGATCCGTTTCGGTTCAAAAAATACCACAGGGTCATCGGATTCAATGGCACTGATCAACAGCCCCTTGGCGTCATAGGGATTCGACGGCATGACAGTCTTGATGCCGGTGACATGCGTGAAAATGCCCTCCGGCGATTGTGAATGCGTCTGGCCACCGCGGATGCCGCCGCCGCACGGCGTACGGATAGTCACCGGTGAGAAAAACTCGCCACTTGAGCGATAACGAAGGCGAGCCAGCTCGCTGACAATCTGGTCGAAGCCCGGGTAGATGTAATCGGCGAACTGTATTTCTGCGATCGGGCGCAATCCATTCACGCCCATGCCAATTGCAGTACCGATGATGCCGCCTTCAGAAATTGGCGTATCAATTACACGGTGTTCGCCAAATTTTCGTTGCAATCCGTCGGTGCATCGGAATACGCCGCCGAAATAGCCGACGTCTTCGCCGAGCACAATGACACGTGGATCCTTGTCCATCATCACATCGTGAGCCGAGCGAATGGCTTCGATCATGTTCATGCGTGCCATTAGTCGCCCCTTTCGATTTCGTACATCCGACGACGTTGCGACTCAAGATTGCGAGGCATCTCGGCATAAACATCTTCGAACATGGTGCCTGGATCGAGCCACGGGCCTTCGGTCATGGTTCCGTACTTCTGCGCCTCTTTCCAGGCGGCCGTCACTTCGCTTTTCAATTCGTCGGTCAGGCTCTCGTGTTTGGCATCGGACCAGTGTCCTTCGGCAATCATATATTGCTTGAGACGCTCGATCGGATCGCCGAGCGGGAACGCAGCCCACTCGTCTTTCGGCCGATACTTGGATGGATCGTCGCTGGTCGAGTGAGCGCCGCCACGATAGGTGACCAGTTCAATCAGCGTCGGTCCGCCGCCACGACGTGCACGCTCTGCCGCCCACAGGGTCACTGAGTAAACAGCCAGCAGGTCATTGCCGTCGACACGGATGCCCGGGATGCCGAGGCCAAGTCCGCGCGCTGCGAATGGGCGCTGTTCACCGCCCGCGGTTCCCTGGAAGGTTGAAATCGCCCATTGGTTGTTAACGACATTCAATATGACCGGCGCCTGGTACACCGCGGCAAACGTCAGGGCGTGATGAAAATCGGACTCCGCCGTGCTGCCATCGCCAACCCAGGTTGCGGCAATGTGATCCTCGCCCTTGATTGCCGATGCCATCGCCCAGCCAACAGCATGCGGGTACTGCGTGCCAAGATTGCCGGAGATCGAAAAAACGTTGCCACGCTTGCTGTGATACATGATCGGTAGCTGCCGGCCCTGGCACATGTCGCGCGTATTCGACAGGCACTGACACATCATGTCGACCAGGCTGACGCCGCGATACATGAAAAGGCCCTGGCTGCGATACGACGGGAAACACATGTCACCCGGGCGCAACGCCATGGCCTGTGCAATGGCAACTGCCTCTTCGCCGGTTGCCTGCATGTAAAAGGAGATTCGTCCTTGCCGCTGGATTTGCCACATGCGTTCGTCAAATACTCGGTTCAGAAGCATCCAGCGAAGCCCGACCTGCAACTGATTGGCGTCGAAGTTTGGATTCCACGGGCCCTTAGCTGTGTGATCATCGTCCAGTACCCGGACCAGTCCGCCTGCGAGGTGTTCAAGATCACGGGGACGGGAGTCCGTTGCCGGTTTGTCGACGCTTCCGGCCGGTGCAAGCTCCAGGTAGCTGAAGTCCGGCTTCTCTCCCGGTCGTGCGGTTGGTCGCGGAATGTGTAGACGCGATTTTTTGCTCATGGCAATTACCCTCTACTTTTTTGCGGCGGCGATATTACGGCGCGCCAGCTCGTCGGCAAGTTCATTGGTCGGACGGCCTGTCTTCTTGCTTTCGGCAAAAATCTTGTCGAGGCGTTGCGGAATTTTCGCGACGTCGTTTCGAACCTGGTCTTCCGAACTCTTGCCAAGGTACTCGTGTGAAACGCTAATGATACCGCCTGCGTTAATCACATAGTCCGGTGCGTAGAGAATCTCACGCTCGGTCAGCCGCGCGCCGTCGGCTTCGGTGGACAGTTGGTTATTTGCGGAACCAGCGACCACTTTGGCCTTGATTCTTGGAATGGTCGCTGAGGAGAGAATGTTGCCGAGCGCGCAGGGTGCGATGACGTCGGCATCCGCATAGAGAATTTCACTGGGTGCGATGACTTTCACGGGAACCTTGTCGCCGACGGATTTCAGATTGTCCCGGTTAACGTCGGCAACCAGCAATTTCGCGCCGGCCTCGTGAAGCAATCGGCACAGATGCCCGCCGACGTGACCGACACCCTGGACGGCCACTGTGAGTCCTTCGCAGGAGTCCAGGTTGAGGCGTGATTTGACGGCTGCCTGAATACCGAGGAATACACCCACTGCGGTCCACGGTGACGGGTCGCCGCCAGCGCTTGTGCCGCTTTGCGGCAGTCCCGAAACGTACTTGGTCTGCTTCTGCACCTCACGCATGTCGTCAACGGATACACCGACATCTTCTGCCGTGATATAGCGACCGCCGAGCGATGCGACAGCACGCCCAAGGGCTGCGAACAACGCCGGTGTTTTGGGTGCGGCATTGTTCGCAAGAATCACTGCTTTACCACCGCCAAACGGCAGTTCGGCAACTGCGTTCTTGTACGTCATGCCGCGCGACAAGCGCAGCGCATCGGTCAGTGCGTCGGTGTTGCTGGCATACATCCAGCGCCGGCACCCGCCGGCGGCAGGGCCCAGTGCCGTGGAATGAATAGCGATGATCGCCCGCAAGCCGGTGGCCTTGTCGCTGAAAAAATGCAGCGATTCGTGATCATTGAATTCGTGGTGTTCGAACACGCCCATGCCGATCCCCTGTGAGCAATGCGTAGCGAACTAATATATCCCGGAATAAGCGGAAAAAGCATGCAAAACCTTTCACTGGACTGCAAAAACACGCATAATCAATGCAATTACAGGAACTAATTCGACTAAATTATGCATATTGTTTCTCTCGATAATACGGATCGAAAAATCCTCAATTTACTGCAAAGCGAGCCCGGTATTAACGCGTCTGCCATCGGCGAACGCATCGGCCTGTCACAGTCCGCTTGCTGGCGACGTATGCAACGCATGCGCGAGGAAGGTGTCATGCGTGACCACCCGGTCATCCTCGATCGCGAAAAGGTCGGGCTTACGACGATGGTGTTTGCGCATGTGAAACTGAATTCGCACGGTCGCAGCAATTTGTCCAAATTTGCCGACGCGGTAAAGGAATACCCGGAGGTCATGGACTGTTACGTGGTGCTCGGCAATGTGGACTTCCTGTTGCGTATCGTCGCCGAAGACATCAAGGCCTACGAACAGTTTTTCTTCGAAAAACTGTCGCAGCTACCCGGTATCCAGGAAGTCACCTCCAGCATCGTGCTATCGGACATCAAGCACACCACCGCCCTCCCAATCTAAAGATAAGGTGGCAGTCACCACAACCGCACCTAAGAGATATGGTGGCAGTCACCATAACTGTGCGAATACCGAACAAACGGTCGCGTTCCTCCTGCCACGAGCATGGCATTGTGGGTAGCAAGTTGATTCAACCTGCTGGTACCAATCGTGCCGAAATTTGCCCGACTCGTTGTCCCCGGATACCCGCACCACATCACGCAGCGCGGTATCCGAAAGCAGCGAACGTTCTTCGACGACTCAGACTACAGAGCGTATGCCAAACTTCTGGCGAATCTGAAGGAAAGCGCCGGGGTTAGTATCTGGTCGTATTGCCTGATGCCGAACCACGTGCACGTAGTTGCGGTGCCGTCGGATCGGCGCGCATTGGCCAAGCTGTTCGGAGTCGTACATCAGCGTTACGCAAAACGCGTCAATGCACAACATGGCTGGCATGGGCATCTGTGGCAGGCACGTTTTTTCTCGGCAGTAATGGACGAATCACATGCTTTGGCTGCCATGAGATACATCGAATTGAATCCGGTTCGCGCCGGATTATGTGATCGACCCGAGTTGTGGCCTTGGTCAAGCGTTCACGCTCATTTGGGCACCAGGACGGATGCCTTAGTCGATGGTTGTAGTTTGATCGACGATATCGACAACTGGGTGGAGTTTCTGGACGACTATGCGGCCTCGGATCTGATTGACTCGCTCCGGTCCACTACGAGAACCGGGCGCCCGGCGGGAGACAGCGAATTCATCGATCGCCTCGAATCTGAAACCCGTCGGCGTATCCATCGCCTGAAGCCTGGGCCGAAACGTTTTTGATCGCCGCCCGTGAGATAAGGTGACAGTCACCTTATCTTTAATATGTGATTAGGGTGACTGCCACCTCAATTCGATTTAGAGATAGGGTGACTGCCACCTTAACTTAGGTGAAGGTTTTTACTTGTAGGGGTTGTTGGCTTGAGAGGGAGGCGCGTTTCATGCCGTCGGAGTTGTATAGGGTTGCGATCCGGCCATTGTGGTCGACGGCGATGATGCCCGCGTCGCCGCCGAGGCGAGCGACTTCATCGAGCATGTCGTGGATTGCCTTGTCGAGTGGTACGCCGCTGCGGTAGGCGCAGGCGATCGAGACAGCGCCGCCAGCGCGGATGATGTGCTCGCCGGTGCCGGTACACGATATTGCAACGTGATCGTCGCACCAGGTACCGGGACCGATCAGCGGTGTGTCTCCGACACGACCTTCGAGCTTGCCGAATGTGCCACCGGTCGAGGTGCCTGCGGCCAGTGCACCGGACTGATCCAGTGCGACGGCGCCGACGGTGCCGTGTGCGTGGCTGTCTCGCATTTCATCTGCTGTTACACCAACCGGCACCGTGTAGTAGTTGTCCGGATCGGCGACTTCCTCGAAGCCATGGCTGCGGGCGAACGCCCCGGCACCGGTTCCGGCCAGCAAGACATGCGATGTCTTTTCCATGACGCCGCGGGCCACGCGAATGGGATGAACAAAATCCCGGATCGCCGCAACACCGCCGGCCATACGGGTCGTGCCGTCCATGATCGAGGCGTCCAGTTCGACGTAGCCGGCTGTATTCGCTGCAGACCCGCGACCGGCAACGTAGAGTCCACACGCTTCAAGTTCAGCAACCGCGATCTCGACAACATCGAGCGCGCTGCGCCCGCCGCTGAGCAAGGTCTCGCAGTGACGCGCGAGCTTTTCAAGGTGAGCTTCGACGGCATCGTAATTGCGACCCGCGACCGGCCCGGCACCGCCGTGCAGTGCCAGGGCATATTGTTTCGGACTATTGCTCATCGGCGTGTTCGGGATTCTCAAGGGAGGCGAGCATAGCCGCAAAGCGGGAAGGACGGTAGCGCTCGTCATCATTCAGCGTGTCGGCGATGCGATCCAGTCGTTCCTCGAGCACAGGATCGCCAATTTCGATGACCAGCATTTGAACGGCCATAAAGGCCTGCTCCGCACTGATGTAGTCGAGGTAGTTGCCTTCTGCACCGGTCGCCAGCACTTCTCGCAATAAGGCCAGTTCACGGTTACCGAGACGTGCCGGTGACAGGGCGTTTTCGAGCCGTGCCAGTGTCGCATCCAGCGACCGCGCCGCCGCCTGTGTTGCAGCGACGTCTGTACTGCTGGCGCGATGCAGATCGGCGAGGCCGGACTCAAACGCATCGGCATCGCTGGGCGATATCACTCGCGCGACAACCATGGCCATGACCAGCGCGCCGTCGTGCAGGAACGGTTGGCCCGGTCCGACACCACCGTGACGCGGCAATGCACGCCATTGCACCGACTTCATTGAACGGTGGCAGGCATGGCAGTCGTACAGCGCGAGTTCGGGAAACAGCCTGTCGCCAGCGAAACGCTCACTTGCAACCAGTTGCAGTCTCTTGCGGCTCTCGAGAATCACGCCGGCAGCCCATGTATAGAGATGATTGACGCCGCCCTTGCGATCGGAATAGTCCGCGTCAGGCTGGTAATGCGGCTGGCGTCCCGCCGTTCGCCAAAGCTCGGAAAAAGTATCCAGCTCAAAAGCGAGTCGCGGATGACCGGCGGCCATGATTTCATGGGTTGCGAATTTGTCGCGATTACCAAGGTGGCAGGACAGGCAAAGTTCGCCTCGCGCGTCGACCCGGTGCGTGGGATACATGCCCGCGGCACGATTGGACTCCAAAGAAGCGGTCGCCGTGTTGTAGTGACTTGCGAGCCAGTTCTCCGCGCCACCGTGACAGGCTTCGCAGCCGATGCCGTCGGACAACTGAAAGCGGTCGCCACGCTGTGCCTTCGGTACATTGTCTGCATGGCAATCGAGACAGATGTCAGCACTTGTCGCCGACGCCAGTCCGAGTCGCGATGCGATCGCCTGTGACTGCGCATTGCTCAACACCGCATAGGCCCGCGAGTGCGGGTCGTCCTGGGTCCACGTGACGTATTCGTTCTGCAGGACGCTGGATCCGTCACGTGGCACGGCTGAACCGTGGCATTGAGACGTTGCGCAGGTGGCGACGCCCATGTGGGTGTATCCGTCGCGCTCCGGCAGCTCGGCGTTTGCGCCTGCGGCAAGGATTGCGGCAAGCACTGCCATCATTGATCTATTCATCGTCGACATACCAGGGGTTTCCCTCCGCATCAAGATACAGGCGCCGCATCTCATCGTAGGTCAATGGACGCGACCCTCTGCGGCCAAACACTGCGATCTGGCCGCCAGTCTCGTCAACACCGCGATCGCGATCGAGACCTTTCGATAATGACAACACCGGGCTCTTGCTTGGGTAGCTCGCAATCAGCTCCGGAACCGGTGTCGGACTGAAGCCGTAGAAATTCGGCTGCGAATCCGGCGACGTCAGTTGCAACACTTTCAAGCCCGCCTCACCGTCGGCGATGTAGGCAAACAATGACGCATTGGTCGACCCGACAACGACGTCGCGCGTGTCGGACAGATCACCGCCGGCGTTGAATAATTGCAGCAAGGCGGGCTTCTCCGGATTCCAAATGTCAATAATCGCGAGCCCGTCGGCGCGCGCCGCGACATAGGCATAGGTTCGTGCAAGATAGATACGTTCGGCATCGTGAAGCGCAACCTGCGCACCGCTGACAATTTCCGGCTGGTGTGGATTGGTCACGTCAATGACACGCAGCCCGGCTCGGTCCGTCACAAACAGGTAACGAAACTGCAAGGCAGACGCGCGTGCATCGTCGAGAGCGACCACTGCGGCAACGGTCGGTGCCAGCGGATCGTCGATGTCGACGACAACCAGCCCCCGTCTTGCGACGATGTAAATGAAGTGACCACCGATGGTCAGGTGGCGCGCACCGGCCAGGATGTTGTCAGGGTTCCATGTCAGTGCACGTTCCAGAAAGTTATTGCCAACATCACCATCCGACAGTGTTGTTACATCGACAATGATCAGCCCTTCAACCGCGTCGCTTAGGAACGCGTAGTTGTACATTGGATGGAAGGGCTGCTCCTGGTTGTCGATTCGCATGAGGTCGCCCTCATTGCGCGGCGGATGTATCGGCTGGTTCGTCGGCAGTGCGACACAGCTTGCATCGCTGGATTTGACGTCCGAGTCGTGGCCGAGCCGGCTGAACGGCAGCTCGACGATGCGCTGGCTGAATCCCTTATTGGCGATATTCGCGATGTCGTAGACTTTCAGGCCATTGGGACCTTCGGCCGCATACAAATATTCGCCGCGTACCTGCACACAGCCGGCCGCGCCGCCCTTGTGGGTGTACGCCGTTTTCAGAACCCGGCCAGCGGCAACATGCTGCTTGAAATTATCCGGGTACGCATAGCGATGCAGGTAACTGCCAATCACGGCTTGCGGTTCATCCCACTCGGTTACCTGGGTACCCAGAACGCCGTCACCCAGTCCCGCCCAGGCGTTGAAGCCGATAAAGTTGACGAAGTTGGTGCCTTGCAGCAACAACTGCGCCATCCAGGCATTGTTATCCCGCGCGCGGCTCAAGTGACAATTGCTGCAGGTCTTGGTTTCAGTTTTGCGCGCGGTGTGCGGGAAATGCGGATTCATCGCCTGTGAACTGAAGCCGCTGGCCGACACCGGCGCCTGCTGCACATAAATATGCTCGCGGTTCGCATTGGTCGACGACAGGACCAGTGCCGATGACGAGCGCACCGGTGCGATTTTGCCGTCGTTCAACGGCCCGCGACGCCCGAGCATGAACATCTGGTCGCGCGCCACCTGCGGATTGTAGGTCGCAAAATTCCGGGTCTCGCCACCTTCGTAATGATGCTGGCTGGTTTTCCAGTTGGCCTCGATGGGCAAGTGACAACCGGCGCAGCTCGTGATCCACGCCGTGTGGCAGGTATAGCATTCGAGTTCCTCATCCTTGTGTGCAAGATTCTCGATTGCGACACCCGTGCCCCAGTCTTGACGCGTCACATCGTTGCTCATTAATTTCGCGCGCGCTGCCTTCTCGTTGTACTCGGCGTGCTCGGGGTTCACGGAGTCCCTGACCAAACTCAAAGTCCACTCAAGATCCGGATCGAGTACCGATCGCTGCACCAGCGTGTCGCCTTGCCATTCAAAGCGGCGTTTGCCGTCGGAGTTTCGATACAACCGCATATCGGTGCCGCCAGGCGGTGCGGCCGGACCCGAGGTACGAAGATCCGGATAGGCCTGTGCGGTGCCATGGCAGTCCTTGCACTCCACCTCAATTGCGCTGGCTACTTCACCGTAGATGTGACCATTGCCATGGTTGTCCTGGGTGAAGTGGCAATCGACGCAATGCATGCCCTTGTCGACATGAATCGACGACAGGTGAACGGCCTTGGAAAACTTGTCGGGGTCGTCATGGGCAACAATCCGGCCATCCGCATCCAGCAGGTTGCCGCGCAAGTCACGTTTTTGCACCGCCCGAAAGTTCCAGCCATGCCCATGATAGTCGGCAAACTGCGTGTCACTTAGCGACGGGTTGAGATCCGTCACGTTACGCAGGAAGTCGAGGTCCGCCCACTTGCCGCGCACTACGGCACCTTCCGGGTTGCGATCGAGGACTTCGCGCTGTTCGGCGGTGCTTAATTGTTGCTGTTCTTTTGGCCACATGAATGGCGCGTCGGACTCGTAGTCCCACATCGTGTAACCGAGGTAGGAGTTCATGAACATGTTTGGCTGATGCATGTGACAGACCATGCACTGCGATGTCGGAATTGCGCGGGTGAACGCGTGCTTCAGCGGATGGCCCGGTTCACCTTGGGGAATTTGTGGATCGACGGATGCCGATTCACCATCGCGCCCGAAGGCGGCGTATGGTCCTGAATGACGCGGGTCGCGGTCGTTGGCGTACACAACGTGACAGCTCGCGCAGCCGGAAGACCGGTAGTCGCCCGGCTGATCATTCGTTCCGATGAACCAGGTAACCGGGTCATTCAAGCGCGTCTTGTGAATATTGATCAGCGGTACGGCAATGCGCCCGCCGGTACCGGGACCGCGGTTCGATTGCCGGTTGTCGGGCTTGCCGGGTTCTTCCAGGCGCTGTATCTGGCCGAGCGAATTGGGCAAACCGGTTTCCGGAAACAGGTTTGTAAGGTTCCGCCCGCCGTCTTCAAAGACACGAAAAACATCGGCCGGATTGACGCTCTCCCAGGTCGGCAGCGGATACAGCTCCGGGAGGATGCCGTGCTGTTTTGCGACGGCCGGGTCGATCTCGAGCCCGGTCACCTTCGCGGCCTTGCCATCGGCCGTGTATCCCTCGCCAAGAATATAATTCTTGTAGGGCAGGATGCCGTTGTTATACGACGCGCCGCCCCACAACATGACGCCCGTTGCCATCATGCTGCGAATATTCGCGTCGATGATTTTCTGGTGGCAGGCACCACAACTCTGCTCGGCTACACGATAGTCTGACGGATTGACGAAGCGAATGAACTCGGGGCTCTCGCGATTGAGCAATGTATAGCTGCGTTTTGGGTTGGCACTCGACGGATAGTGCCAGCTCTCCGGGTAGCGCGGCGCGACATGCGCCCGATCGCGGGCACCGTCATCGTCTTTTTGCACGCCCGGATTGCCACCGTGACAATCCGTGCAACCGAGAATTACCGATGGGCTCTTGTGCATGCTGCTTTCATCGCTCGCGCTGTGGCAGCTGATGCAGCCAAAACTCTTCAGCTCGGCGGTCTGAACAGTCTGTGCGGCCGGGGCAGGCGGATAGTCCGGGTAATCGATGTCCCTGGGCTTTTCGCCCTCCGCGGCCGAAAGCAAGGCCGGGACAGACAGCAATAGCAGGCAGGTGTTTGCGCGTTTGATCATAGAGTTTCAGTAGGCCAGCAAGACATTGGCAAGTACGGAATAAGCGGTATCGGAACCGAACAATTGTCGATAGCCGTCGCCCGGAAGCAGCGCCGAACCTGCCAGCCGGAGGACGATGTTCTGCGACGTCAGCGGCCGGTACGTCAGCGAAAAGGAAAGGTCCTGGCCAATCGTCCGTTCAACGGGACCCTGGTTGCGTGCCACCTCAAGCACCGCGGTATCATCAAACCAGAGTTGATTGATATTGATTGATGCCCTGAGCTTCGGCGTGACTTCCATGTCGACGCCTGCGCCGAGCAACAGCAGTCCTGGATTGCTGAAGTTGGACTGACTGTTGAACTTGTTGGGCCGCAAGGAATTCAACAGTCCGTTCGGTGACGACAATGTGACCCGGCCGCCGCCAACCAGTGGCAGTGACTGGCGTATCCAGAAACTGGTGTCCGCACCGGCGATCAGCGGGTTTTCGAAAATCGCATCGAAACCATTCGACCTGTCGTCATGAGGTTCATCATCGCCGCTGCCATAGACCAGAGAACCACGCAGGCGCAACCAATCAAAGTCCCGCGAGACCTCGACTGCTGCAAACGCCGCACGGATATCGCTCGGTTGATCAATGAAGCTCGCCGGTGTCTCTTCGCCGAAGGCGTAGTACGCCGATGCGGTCAGGTTCCAGCGGCCGAAGTGACCATCACCGTTGAAGCCGAGATAGCTCACATCGTATTCGCGGGTTTTCTGGATGCCAAGAGCTGCGGGGCGGTCGACAAAGCCGTTGGTATCAATGAACGCGGCACCTGTTTCCCTGTTGCGATTGTGTAGCAACGCGATTTGCGATGTGAAGCCGAGTACCGGGAAGTCCTGCCGGTAAAGATTGATCAGGAAAACATCGTCTTCGCGCAAGTCGGCGGAAATATCGTTCAGGCCGCTGTTGGTGTTTTTCTCCAGGCGACGAAAAGCACCGATATTGTATTGCCAGCGGTTGTTGTCGCGCGTACCGAACAAACGAATGCCGACCGGGCTGTCCTGGAACAAAAATCCCCGGAAGTCGGCGGTAATGGGCTGAATGCCAATTCGAATGCTGTCAAAGTCGTAACGCTCCGAGACATTTCGCAGGTGCTTGTCGACAAAAAGGCCCTGTATGCCGAGGAAATCATCGTCACGAATGGTATTCAGCGTGCTGTCGGCACGGAGGATGCCGGGCTGGTCGACTTCAACGTGCGTCAGGCTGAACACCGGCAGGAACCGAAACTCATAGTCGGGCGGCTTGAATATCGTTTCGCCCTTGTAGAGTACCGTCTCCAGGATAAAGGTCTGCGTGATTGCAACCTGGTCCGGGTCGCCAAAGATGCCCAATGTGTCAGGGTCGGGCGTTGTGGAGATTGCAGCCGGCGTCGGAAGACTGCGACCTTCGGCGGTAGTGTCGGAAATAAAATTCAACGCGACAAACCAGTCCTTGCCGAAGGCCGGCCGATCGCCCTTCAAAACGTTATTGCCATTGTAGGGATCGAACAGGCGTTCTCGATAGCCGATGGCGTTGACAATGCGCCACCGGTCCGGAATCGCGGTGAAGTCCGGCAAGTCACGCCAGACGGCTGGTATCACGCCGGGCTCGTCGCAACGTCTCAACTCGCGCGGCGCTTCGCCCGGACGACGACGCAATCGTTCCTGGTACTCAGCGCAATCGGCACGCAGACCCGGTAACTCGGCATGCGAAATCACCGGAGTCGCAAGCACCAGCAGGGCGGCAGCCAAAACCGGTCTACTTGCCATCGCAAACATTCTGTTCGTCACTGTTGAGGTAAGGCGTTACCGGGCAATTAACGTAACGCAAACGAGAGCCCTGCGGTACCAGGGTGTCGGCACGCATCGAAACGGGCGCATTCGAAAAACCACCGACGGCCTGTGCCGCCTCATGAACACTGAGAAAGGCAATCATGTCATCCTGGTCAACACCATCGCCCGATACACCGATGCCGCCGACAAGCCGGGTGCCGCGATAAATCGGCACGCTGCCCGGAAATATCTGCGTGCCGTTGGCCAACTGCCCAATGACGTTGGCAGTGACGAAGTTGTCGTCAAAACCGTCGATGCCGGAGCAATTCGTCGGCGCATCCGCAGCGAGGCCGGCGACGAACGCAACATGCTGCACCAGGGCGTTGTAGACGAGGTCGAGCTGCAGGCCGGTCGAAAACGGACTCCATTCACCGGCCGGTTTACTGAATGGCCCGGGCGGATTGCCGCTGACGCCATCCGGGTAGTAAGGCCGAGACAGGTTGCCGCCGGCGCGGTCGGAAAACGCGACTGCGCCGTCGGCGAGGGCGCCGGGCAAGCCGAGAAAACTCTGTGCGGCGGCCACATACTGGGACAAGGGCTCGTCGCGCAGCACTTGCAGGCCACCGTCGAGATACGTTGCCGCAGGCACCGCATTCAGTGCGCTGGCGGCCGATGACGACGAAAAGAAAGCGGCGGTCCGTGCTTTTTGCAGTGAGACGTCGATGCCGAAAACCGGCGCGTCGCGTGATCGAACGATGCCGAGAATCACACCGTTGGAGTCCACGACGGAAATACTGACTCTTGCCTGCGAGCCGCCAGGCTGTCGAATCTGCGCGCGCGAGCGATTGGCGACCGTCAATGCCTGGCGGAGGATTGCACCGACCTCGGCAGCCGTCAACGCCATCGCACCGTCGGTCCCGGCCATCGGCCGAAAGCGCTCGACGTCCGCGTTGTCGACCAGGACAAAGGCATCGAGTCCGGCGTAGTCGAGTGCATCGGCGCGAATACCGGAGGCGGCCTGCCCGAACGGAACACCGGCTATTATCGTCGCCTGCGCGTAGCCCGGCACAGGCTGCAAGGTTCCCGCGACATTATTGATGCTGGCAAATGATGCGGCACTGCCGGGGTCGGCGATCAGGTTTGCCGGAGACGCGTCCGAGAAACGCAAGCTGCGGCCGTCGACACTGATGACGTTGGCGCGCCTGTTATCGGGTGCCCCGAATCCGGCGGTTGCCGCAACGGCAATGAGTTCATCGTCGTCGAGATCGGAATCTGAAATATCGGTGTCAAAGGAATACAAGCTGTCGCTGATGACACCAACACCACCAACCGGGGTTCCGGCTTTGTAAAGCGGCAGG
>DDIP01000170.1:29425-30426 GCA_002338605.1 Proteobacteria bacterium UBA1847
GTCGGCGGCCAGTCCGAGTGGTGCACGGTGCGGACCGGCGTCGGATGCCCCACCGGCGAAGCGAGTGACGAGGTCCGAACAGGGCAACTGGCTGAATTGCACGCCAAACAGCGGGCCCGCAGGCTGCAGGTTGTCTCCGGGATTGAAGTGGTCCTGCACGATCTGGCTCGCCGTTCTCGTACTGAACGCGTTGCCCTCGGTTGACAAATACGCTGCCGTGATGGCCTTGCTGATCGCTGCCATGCTGTCCGGAATCAGGTTGATGCCCTCGAGGCCACCGTCAATGTTCGCACCCGGTGACGCGATCGTAATCGCTGTCGACGCCGCATTCATTCGAAATACGCCAAGCACATTGCCGACACGATCGACGACGGCGATGGTTGCGTCGATGTTGCGCGCCTGTGCTTCGGCGACAGCCTGGGCAATCACCTGCTCGACGTCACCGACGGAAAGATTCGTTGGTGTGTCCGCACAAAAACCCTCGCATCCGGCCGCCGGTGTATTGACATCGACGCCCGGTGACGCGGTGCGGTCGCCGCTCCCGCATGCCGCGGTAACCAGCAACATCGCGATCAGCAGCAACGCAGCGCGTATCACGGGAACGCATCCCTCGAATCGGAATGAAATCCGTGGCACATCACGCAGGTGCTCGGCACCTGCGAGCTGGAATTGCGACGGGAGTTACCGCTGCCGTGGCAGTCGCGGCACACCGCTATGTCCGGAATCAGGACGTCGCTCGCAACGTCGGAGTTCGATGCATCATGACAAAGCCCACACGCGGATACTTCCGTGCCATGCGCTGCGTGCGAGAAGTTCGCGTGCGGGAAAAACGATTCCGTCAGCTGCACCGGTTCCACGTGCCATGGAACGTGACCGTCGGTTTTGGTAACCGTATGACAGTTCACACAGGCGCGTCGTTCAAACAGGTCTTCCGCGACGCCGAGCGCCTCGGTGCGCGCTTCGGCTGCGACGCGGTCCCGATCGGCACGGGACAGGGACTG
>DDIP01000250.1 GCA_002338605.1 Proteobacteria bacterium UBA1847
TGCAGGAAGAACACGGCGCCGACATTGTTTCTGTTGCTCCGCCGGAAGGTCTGTTGCCGGTTGCAGAGCAAGTGTTTTCACACATCGAGCCCATGCCGGTTTATGGGCGTGGCGATTGGGTTCGCGGGCCCGATGGGCGATTCCTGTTGATGGAGCTGGAACTTATCGAGCCATCGCTTTACTTACGCACCGACCGCAACGCTGCGACGCGATTTGCTGCCGCGTTCAACCAGCGGTTTGAGGAACTCGCCGGTAAATGAACCCTTCGTGGCGGCAACCTGTTCCGGTGTGCCCGTTGCAACAATCCGGCCACCGCCATCACCACCTTCCGGCCCGAGGTCGATGACCCAGTCGGCAGTCTTGATAACATCGAGGTTGTGTTCGATAACGACGACCGTGTTGCCGCGATCGCGCAGTCGATGCAATACGTGCAGCAGGTGTTCGATATCAAAAAAGTGAAGACCCGTGGTCGGCTCATCGAGAATGTACAAGGTGCTGCCGGTGTCGCGCTTTGACAGTTCTTTCGCAAGCTTCACGCGCTGGGCCTCGCCGCCCGAGAGTGTCGTGGCGTTTTGTCCCAGGCGTACGTAACTCAGGCCGACATCTTTCAGCGTAGTCAGTTTTTTGGCGACAACCGGAACATTCTGGAAGAACTCGGCGGCGTCTTCGACCGTCATGTCCAGCACTTCGTGAATGTTCTTGCCTTTGTAGCGAATCTCGAGTGTCTCGCGGTTGTAGCGCTGGCCGCGACAGGTATCGCAGGGCACGTACACGTCGGGAAGAAAGTGCATTTCCACCTTGATGACGCCGTCTCCCTGGCAGGGCTCACAACGGCCGCCCTTGACGTTAAAACTGAATCGCCCCGGCATGTAGCCGCGTGAGCGTGCTTCCTGTGTACCGGCAAACAACTCACGTATCGGGGTAAACAATCCACTGTAGGTTGCGGGGTTGGAGCGCGGTGTGCGGCCGATCGGGCTCTGGCTGATGTCAATGACGCGGTCAATATTGTCGAGGCCCGTGATTTTCTTGTGCGGTGCCGCGTTGCGATTGGAGCGATTGAGCAAGTCCGCCGTCGCTTTGTACAAGGTGTCATTGATCAGCGTGGATTTTCCGGAGCCCGAAACGCCGGTGATGCAGGTCATCAGCCCGACCGGAATCGACGCATCGACAGCCTGCAGGTTATTGCCGCTTGCACCAAGGATGCTGATTTGTCGTTTTGGGTCATTCGGTGTCCGGCGGTCCGGCAGGGCGATGGATCGCGCGCCAGAAAGATACTGTCCGGTGAGCGAGCCTGGGTTGTCCTGTACTTCCTGAGGCGTGCCGGCTGCAACGACGGTGCCACCGTGCACGCCGGCACCGGGTCCGAGGTCGACAACGTGGTCGGCGGCGCGGATCGCTTCCTCATCGTGTTCGACGACAATGACGGTGTTGCCGATATCGCGCAGGTGAATCAGTGTACTGAGCAAGCGCTGGTTATCGCGCTGGTGCAGACCGATGGAGGGTTCGTCGAGGATATACATGACACCGACGAGTCCCGAGCCGATCTGGCTCGCCAGTCGAATACGCTGCGCTTCGCCGCCCGACAAGGTATCGGCGGAGCGGTCGAGCGACAGGTAGTCGAGGCCGACATCGGACAGGAATCCCAGTCGATCGCCGATTTCCTTGACGATCTTGTCCGCAATCGCGGCCCGCCAGCCGCCGACCTCCATGGTTTCGAAAAACTCGCGAGCGTGCCCAACGGATAAACGCGTAATTTCCGGCAGAGAGCGCTCGCAAATAAAAACATGCCTTGCGGCACGATTGAGGCGCGTGCCACCGCAGTCCGGGCAGTCCTGGCTGTTCAGAAACTTTGCAAGTTCCTCGCGCACGGCGTTCGATTCCGTTTCACGGTAGCGTCGCTCGAGGTTGGGCAGCACGCCTTCGAAGCGATGCAGTTTTTTGATTTGCATGCCGCGCGTGTTCTCGTAGAAAAACTCGACTTTCTCTTTACCGCTGCCGTACAGGACGATTTTTTGCAACTTGTTGCCGAGTTCGGCGAAGGGCGTTTCGATGTCAAAGTCGTAGTGTGTCGCCAGGCTCTGGATCATCTGGTAGTAGTAGGTGGTCTTGCGGTCCCAGCCACGTATGGCGCCTCCCGCGAGCGACAGGTCCGGATTGACAACGACTCGGGCCGGATCAAAGAACTGCTTGACGCCCAGTCCGTCGCAGGCTGCGCAGGCGCCGCTCGGGTTATTAAAAGAGAACAACCGCGGTTCGAGTTCAGTCAGACTGTAGCCGCAAAGATTGCAGGCGAAGCGATCGGAGAAGACGATCTCGTCGGCGGCCGGATCGTGCATCCAGGCGATTTTTGCCGTGCCGTCGGCGAGCCTGAGCGCCGTCTCGAATGACTCGGCAAGCCTCAGGCGCAGGTCGTCCTTGACCTTGAAGCGGTCGACGATTGCGTCGATGGTGTGTTTTTTCCGGAGGTCGAGATCCGGCGGCTGGTCGAGTTCGTAAATCTCGCCATCGATGCGCGCGCGGATAAAGCCCTGCGCCTGCAGATCAGCCATCAGTTGCACGTGCTCGCCTTTGCGATCGGCAACCACCGGTGCCAGCAGCATCAGCTTGCTGTCTTCCGGCAGGCTCATCACCTGGTCGACCATTTGCGCCACGGTCTGTGCTTCCAGCGGCATGTCGTGATCCGGGCATTTCGGCGTTCCGGCGCGCGCATAAAGCAGACGCAGGTAGTCGTAGATCTCCGTCACGGTGCCGACGGTCGATCGCGGATTGTGGGACGTCGATTTCTGCTCAATCGAGATGGCGGGGCTCAGACCGTCAATATGATCGATATCCGGCTTTTCCATCATCGACAGAAATTGCCGGGCATAGGACGAAAGCGACTCGACATAACGGCGCTGACCCTCGGCATAAATCGTATCGAAGGCGAGCGACGACTTGCCGGAACCGGATAAGCCGGTGAACACGATCAGCTTGTCGCGCGGCAGTTCGAGATCAATGTTTTGCAGATTGTGGGTTCGCGCGCCGCGAATATCGATGGTTTTCATGGAGAGGGTGCAGTCATTAACGGCCAACCTGCTAATATACGCCGCCGCGCATCTGCGGCGCAAAGGAACCCGCTGAATGAGTTCAGAAAGTCCCGTCGTCACCGTCTCGATGGACGCACCGGAACGTCGTGCCGTCGGCGTAATTGCGCTGATTGCGGTGATTCGAATGTTCGGCCTGTTTGCGCTGCTGCCGGTGCTGTCGCCTTACGTGACCGAGCTCGACAACGCGACATCCCTGCTGATCGGCCTGGCCGTTGGCGGCTATGGACTGACACAGGCCCTGTTCCAGGTACCGCTGGGCGCCCTGTCGGATCGGGTGGGGCGCGTGCCGGTAATCCTTGGTGGCCTCACGATTTTTGCCATTGGCAGCGTGGTCGCCGCGCTGAGCGATTCGATTTACGGCGTGATCGCCGGGCGACTGCTCCAGGGCGCCGGCGAGATCTCGGCGACGTTGACAGCATTGATTGCGGATGCCACGCGCGCGGACGTGCGCACACGCTCCATGGCCGTTTTCGGTATCGGTATCGGCGGGTCCTTTATAGTGGCAATGGTTGCCGGCCCGCTACTGGCCGCGCATTTCGGCGTCCCGGCGCTGTTCTGGATGGCGGCCGCACTCACGGTGGTCGCAGCGATGTTGCTGAAAATGCTGCCGGACATTCCGCGGACGCGACGAAGCGCCAATTGGAACCTGTTGCCGGCATTGCGCGCCGATCTGCTGAAGATCGATTTCTACGTATTCCTGCTGCATACCATCATGACGGCGACCTTCGTCGCTTTACCGTTCCTTTTATTGCGCGGGCTCGAATTGCCGATGACCCAGCACTGGAAGATGTACATCGGGGCCGTGCTGCTGTCGTTGCTGATCACCATCCCGATGATCATGCGAGACCACCGCCGCGGCAGCGGGCGGCTGATTGCGATCGCCGTCGGCCTGGTCGGACTCGCATTGCTGGCACTGACATTCGCCGCTTTCTCGATTGAGTCCGTCCTGCTGGCAATGATTCTCTATTTTGCCGGCTTCAATTTCCTCGAAGCCAGCCTGCCGGCGCGCCTGTCGCTCATGGCGGACGACGACGTCCGGGGTGCCTCATTGGGCGTCTTCTCAAGTGCCCAGTTCCTCGGCGCCTTCACAGGCGGCCTGATCGGCGGCCGCTTCCTCGGCGACGGTGACCCGGGCAACGTCTTCTTCGTCTGCGCACTGCTGGCCGCCATTTGGCTGGCGATGCACGGCTACGGATCTACGCGCAAATCGTAGCGATCTGGAAGCCCTTTACAGCAAATAAAGCGGACCGAAGGGAGCCATT
>DDIP01000067.1 GCA_002338605.1 Proteobacteria bacterium UBA1847
TGGGACCAAGGGATTCACTGTACCCGATCATTTCTGATTGGAGTGGACTATCTCATCACCCTCGACCGAATCGTTAGGGGCGGGACGCTCTAGCCTGTCATTAAGGACGCTGTAGTCCCCAGGTAGTCTCTGCACCTTCCGCGGGTGTACCCGCAGCTTGGCTCAGGATTGCCATCAGCCGAACTGCTAAGGTTTCCCTGAATTCATCCCGTTCATTTTGAACCTTTCGGCTCAAACGCACCTGATGTGATGAGTCCCCTGCTCTAACCAACTGAGCTACAGGCCCACGCAAGGTGCGGGATATTAGCAGATATCACCCGGGCAATGCGATGACATTATCGGGTCGTTGCTCAGGCCTGCAGCGCCGGCTCAGACACTGAGTTCTGGCACGATTGCCAGCACGTTGCGTCGGAATTCCACTTGAAATCGAAAGTGCCATTGACACAGCTCTGTGATCTGGATCACCGCTGATGTTTGGGTGGGCACGTACACTTTTTGGTGGTGTGGACTGGCTAGCCGCACTAAATCTGGTCGGTTTCGACCGTATTTGGAAGTATTATCGTGTGGAAGACCCGGGGTTTCAGCCTTTTGGACTTGATGGTGACGCTTGTCGTTGCGTCGATTCTGGTCGCTGTCTCTATCCCGGCGTACGACATGTTCGTGCAGCGTGCCTATGTTGCGAGGGCCATCGGCGACATCGGCAAGATCAGTCTCGAAATCGAAATGTTCCGTCTGCGGAACAACGATCGCATTCCACTTGCGCTCAATGAACTGCCAACACCGGTTCCTTTGGATCCGTGGGGCCGACCCTATTCCTACCTCAATATTCCATCTGTCTTGCCCAACAAGGGTCCTTTGCGAAAGGACAAGAATCTGAATCCTCTGAATACAGATTTCGATCTCTACAGCACAGGCAAAGACGGATCATCCGCGGGACCGCTGTCGGCGAAAGCAAGCCGTGACGACATTATTAGGGCAAATGACGGCGCGTTTTTCGGACTGGGTAAAGACTACTGATGAGCACCTCAATCGTGCGTCAGGCAATGACAGCAGGCGTCGGCCGGCGAATCTTCGTGCTGTTCTTGATTGCCGCCATTGTGCCCATGACGATTTCCACCGGCCTGGCCTTTTTCGAGTTTCACCGAAGTCTGGAGATTGAAGCATCCCAGTCTCTCCGGGCGAGCGCCAAAGACTACGGGCTGCAGATCCTCGGACGGCTGCAGGTGGCAGACCGCCGGTCCTCCGAGTTACTCGAGATGATCGAAGCATCAAACGAGTTGGCACTATCAGATCACCAATACTTGCTGTCCGATTTCGACGTAATCCAGGAAATTGGTCAAGGAAAACCGAAAACACTCTACGGAGATCCGCTTCAACCGTTGATCATCGACTCGGGCAGCCTGCTGCAGATTCCGCGTGGCGAAGCCCGGCTGGTCATGAGTGCCGAGAAGAAATTTGCAATTGCCCGATCCGCACAAGGACCCGCCGGGCAGAATTATCAGGTCGTATTTCAACTGACAGACGACGGAATCTGGGGGACGCGCGAAACGCTGTCTTACAACACGGAACTCTGTGTTTTCTCCAGGGTCGGCGAACGCCTTTACTGCACGACGGACATCGCGCCAACTATCCATGCTGTGCTCGTTTCGCCATCCGAAAAATCCAGCAACGGCGTGTTTGGTGATTGGCGGCTCAATGGCGAAGAGCACTATGCTGCGATGTGGCAGCTCTTTCTCCAGGGCACGTTCGACGCGCCACCGCTCGATATCGTTGCAGTTCAGCCGAAAGTCATCGCGCTCCAGGCCGGGGCAAACTTTCGGCACATCCTGGTTCCGGCGGTGCTGCTTGTATTCGTGCTCGTCGGTGTATTGAGCCTGATCGTCATTAACCGCAGCCTCGGACCGCTGACATCACTGACCAACGCGACAAGCCAAATTGCCAGCGGCGAGTATGGATCCCGTGTCTATGTCCGGACCGGGGACGAGTTTGAACGACTGGGTGACGCATTTAACAACATGGCCGCCCAAATCGGCAGCCAGATATCAACCCTGGAAGCCATGTCCGGCATCGATCGCCTGATATTGACCGGCACGAAGCTGGATGAGGTGTCGGCGAATCTCGTTGCCCGCCTCGTGCAATTGACGGGCTGCCAGTGTGCGGCGGTGATCGCCCGCGATTCGGACGATGATGACGTCGGCACCATGATTTCGATGCACAACAATGCTATTCGTCACGAACGCGTCGATTTTCCGGCAGCGCCGGATTGCCAATGGACAGAACCGCGGCAGGTTTCGTTGCACGATGAAGATCGGACAGGCACCACATATGCGAGCAGGTTCCTGAAATACGGCCGGAATCACGTCGTGTTTCTGCCGGTCGTCCTGAACGACGAAATCAAGGGTCTGCTGTTGCTGGGTTTCGATACGCCATATGACATGAAAAGCTCAAGCTTGCAGTCTTGTGTCGACCTTGCGAGTCGATTCGCGGTTGCGCTGTCAAGCGTGGAGCGCGAGGAAGCGCTGTATCAGCAGGCTCATTTCGACACGCTGACAGGCCTGCCGAACCGGCAATTGCTCAAGGATCGATTGACGCAGCAGGTCGCAGCCGCGAGGCTCGATGATCGAGTCGGCGCAATCCTGTTTCTCGATCTCGACCGATTCAAAGAAATCAATGACGTCTTTGGCCATTCAGTGGGCGATGAAGTGCTTAAACAGGCGGCGGCTCGAATCAAGTCGATCGCGCGTGAGCACGACACCGTTGCTCGGATCGGTGGTGACGAATTTGTCATCGTCCTGCCCAGTGTGCCCGGTGACAGCACGATTCTAAAAATGGCTCGAAGTTTGCTGGAGAAGCTCAGCGACGCTTTCACGGTCTCTGGCACAGACCACTATCTCAGCGCAAGCATTGGAATAGCGATGTACCCGGATGATGGCGTTACCGTCGAGACGCTGCTAAAAAATGCTGACGCGGCAATGTATCGTGCCAAAGATGCTGGCCGTGGCCGCTTTGAATTCTTCAGCAAGAGCCTGAATGCAGAAAGTCGTCGCAAGATTGGCATCGAAAGGGATCTCAGGACAGCGCTGCACAATCAGGATTTGGAGGTGTATTACCAGCCCCAGGTTGACATACTGACCGGCGAGATTTGCGGTGCCGAGTCGCTTTTGCGGTGGACACATCCGCGGCAGGGCCCGATTTCACCTGCGGAATTCATCCCGCTGGCGGAAGACTCCGATCTGATCGTCGATATTGGCACCTGGGTCATCGAAAAGGTTTGTGGCGATTTGGCGAGCTTTTTGCGACGCGGTCTCCATCCTGGTGCGGTGTCCATTAATGTTTCGGGCCGCCAGCTCGCAGACACGCGTTTCTCGAAAACGGTGATGCAGCCGATTCGACGCCACAATATCCACCCTGGCTACATCCAGATGGAAGTCACCGAGACCGTGGTTGCCCAAAACCGGGACCGCGCAATAACGATTCTGCAATCGCTGCGTGAGGAGGGCGTGCGAGTTGCCATCGATGATTTCGGTACGGGCTATTCGTCACTTAGCTATCTGCAACAGATGCCGTTCGACGTAATCAAAATCGACAAATCCTTCATTGACCAGATAGGGAGTAGCGAAGCCTCTGACAATATCTGCTGCACAATCATCAAGATGGCAGAGCAGCTGGGGAAAAAATCAACGGCCGAGGGCGTCGAGACGAAATCGCAACTGGACTTTCTGCGTCGCAATGGCTGTAACGTCGTGCAGGGGTACTATTATTTCAGGCCACTGCCGAAAAGGGATTTTCTGAGCTTCATGGAGAAACAGGATTTCCATACCCAACGTCGCAAGGCACTTGAAATCCTCTAAACTAAAAAAGCCGGGCTTTACCCGGCTTTTTTAGTTACCCGAAAGCGCCTGCTCAATCTTCCAGCAGGAAACTCCGGAGTTGATCGGATCGTGTCGGATGGCGCAGTTTCCGGAGCGCTTTGGCTTCGATCTGTCGTATCCGTTCGCGTGTCACGTCGAACTGCTTGCCCACTTCTTCCAGTGTGTGGTCGGTGTTCATATCGATACCGAAACGCATGCGCAGGACTTTCGCTTCCCGCGGCGTCAACCCGGCCAATACCGAGTGTGTGGTTTCCTTCAGTCCGGACGTCGTCGCCGAGTCAACCGGCGAGTGCACGGTCTGGTCCTCAATGAAGTCACCGAGGTGCGAATCTTCGTCGTCGCCAATCGGGGTTTCCATCGAGATCGGTTCCTTCGCGATCTTCAGCACCTTGCGGACCTTGTCTTCCGGCATTTCCATGCGCTCGGCCAGTTCGTCGGGCAGAGGCTCGCGACCCATTTCCTGCAGCATCTGGCGCGAAATGCGGTTCAGTTTGTTGATCGTCTCGATCATGTGAACCGGAATTCGGATCGTGCGCGCCTGGTCTGCAATCGATCGCGTTATGGCCTGGCGAATCCACCAGGTCGCATAGGTCGAAAATTTGTAGCCACGGCGGTATTCAAACTTGTCGACGGCTTTCATCAGGCCGATGTTGCCTTCCTGGATCAGGTCGAGGAATTGCAAGCCGCGATTCGTGTATTTCTTGGCAATCGAGATAACGAGTCGCAGGTTGGCTTCAACCATTTCTTTTTTCGCGCGGCGTGCTTTCGCTTCGCCGATCGACATCTGGCGATTGATTTCCTTAATCTCGGCAATGCTCAGTCGCGTAGCCTCTTCAACGGCGATCAGTTTGCGCTGACAACGAATGATGTCGTCCTTGAGTTTCGCGAGTATTGAGGAGTGCTTGCGCTTTGCGCGAATGTGTTTGTCGATCCAGTTGTAGTCAGTTTCGCTCTTCGGGAAGCTCGACAGGAAGTCCTTGCGTGGCATGCCGGCATCGCGCACACACAGTTGCATGACCAGGCGTTCCTGGCTGCGAATGATCGATACGACGTCGCGAAGATTGCGTATGAGTGCGTCAAACAGTTTCGGCGCGAGCTTGAGCTCCATGATCTGGTCGGCCATTTCGCCCAGCGCCTTCTGCGTGCGTTTGTCTTTATAGCTGTATTGCTCGAGGTATTTCATACCGCGATTGAAATGGCGCCGAATGACCTTGACGCGCGCCTTAACCTCTTCAGGATCCGGACCGGTGTCGACCACTTCGTCATCGTCGTCGTCATCGTCCGATTTGGGCGTTGGCGGTTTGATTTCATCCGGCTCGTTGGGGTCAATAAATCCGACCACGAAGTCCTGCATGCGCGTTTCGCCGTCGGCGACGCGGTCCGCAACTTCAAGCAACGCCTCGACCGTAGGAGAGAAATGCACCATGTGGTACTTCACCTGGTTCAGGCCGGCTTCGATTCGCTTGGCGATTTCGATTTCGCCCTGGCGTGTCAGCAATTCAACCGTACCCATTTCACGCATGTACATGCGCACCGGGTCCGTCGTGCGGCCGAATTCGGCATCCACACTGGCCAGCGCTGCCTCAGCTTCTTCAGCGCCGTCGTCGTCAGTTGCAGTGGCGTCGGACAGCGTAATGGATTCGACATCCGGCGCCTTCTCATGCACGGCGATACCCATGTCGTTGATCATGTTTACGATGTCTTCAATCTGTTCCGGATCGACGATGTCGTTCGGCAAATGATCGTTAACTTCGGCGTAGGTCAGGTAACCTTGTTCCTTGCCACGGCCGATCAGTTCTCTGAGCTGCTTCGCTTGTTTGCTGACTGCAGCTTTTTTGGTTTTTTCTTTCAAGACAAACCCCTGCGGGAAAATGAGCCAAACGAGTAATGTTACTCGGATGAATGAGTCCGATCTATACCTTTTTCAATACCTTATGACTTAATAACGCTGCCTGAGTTCGGATTTTTCATCGTCGCTAAGTCCATTAACTCTTTGTTTTTCAATAAGAAATTCGATTCGCTCCTTGCGCCCTGCGACGGCGAGCTGCTGCAGGCATTCCTTGAGCTCGGCGGCCGGGTCAAATTCGTCGTCGGCCGGCAGATTCGCGGCTGCAAGCTTGCCCAGGTGTCGGCCCTTTTCATCGTGGCGCCAGCGCTCCAGGAGGCCGGCCGTGGTCATTGTCGGCTCCGCCTGGACCGTTTCAATCAGCAAGGCCAGCAAATCCACGCCGGCGCGCCTTACACCGGCGAGCTTCTCGACGTCCAGTTTCAGGGCGGCCTCGGGATGATTCAACAGCAACGAGATGGCGCGTCGCACAACCGATGGCCCGCTGCCTGACGATGGTCGGCGGCGTTTTTGAGCTGATGCGTGTGTCGACAGCCGCCCGCGGTCGGTTGTCGCATTGCCCGCGGCCAGCATTTTCTCAAGCTTTGCCGACGTCAGGCCAACCGCGCCGGCGAGGCTTCCTATCAGCAACTCGCGATACACGCCGACAGGAATTTTGTTAATCAACGGCCTGGCCAGTTCTGCAAGGCGTGCGCGTCCGTCGATACTGTCCATATCAACCTGGGCAGACAATTCCTTGATCAGGAATTCAGACAGGGGAATGCCGCAGTCGAGCAATTTGACGAAAGCATCAGCGCCATTTTCATTCACAAAAGAGTCGGGGTCCTCGCCCTCAGGCAAGAATACGAAACGAATTTGCCGGCCTTCCCGAATCTGCGGCAGCGCGTTTTCCAGTGCCCGCCACGCGGCTTTGGCGCCAGCACGATCCCCGTCGAAGGAGAAGTACACGTTGTCGGTCAGGCGAAACAATCGATTCAGGTGTTCCTGGGTCGTCGCGGTACCGAGCGTCGCAACGACGAAATCGATACCGTTTCGCGCGAGCGCCACGGCATCCATATAGCCTTCGACAACCACGAGTCGGTCGATCTGTCGCAACGCCTGTCGAGCCTCGTAAAGGCCGTAGAGTTCGCGCCCTTTATGGAACAGGACCGTCTCCGGAGAGTTCAGGTATTTTGGCTCGCCGTCGCCCATCGTGCGTCCACCGAAGCCGATCGTGCGGCCCCGCGGGTCTCGAATCGGAAACATCAGTCGGTCCCGAAAACGATCATAGTGTTTGCCGTTGTCCTTGCGGATGATGAGTCCTGTTGCGAGCAGGCGTTCAGCGGCTTCGTCAGACTGGCCGAACTTGTCGAGGATATTGCTCCAGCCATCCGGTGAATAGCCGATGCCGAAGCGCCTGGCGGTCGCGCCGTCGATACCGCGCTTCTGCAAATAGTCGATCGCCTCGGGGCTCGCTTTGAGGCAGTCCTGCCAGTGCCTGGATACGGTATCCATCAGTGAAAAAAACTCGTCGTATCGCCTGGCCGGCTGGTCACTTTCGCTGCGCGGCACCTCGACTCCCATTGAACTCGCCAGGGACTCGATTGCGTCGACAAAACTCAAATGATCGAACTCCATCAGGAACCCGATTGCCGTGCCGTGCGCGCCGCAGCCGAAACAGTGGTAGAAACCCTTGCCGGGACTGACGGTGAAGGAAGGTGACTTCTCGTCGTGGAACGGGCAACAGGCCTTGAACTCCCGGCCTGCTTTCTTGAGCTGCACACGCCGACCGACCACTTCGACAATATCGGCTCTCGCGATCAGATCGTCAATGAAGTCCTGAGGGATTAATCCGGCCATAGTTTGTCTAACGTCAGCGAAGCGAGTGCGGGTTTATTCTTGTTATTGTTGCAAAGCCGCCTGCGCAGCTCCGCCAAAGAGCATAGCCTATCGATCAGGCTTTGCCAGAACGCAAAAACTGCGCCAATTTCGACAATGGGCCAGGGCCCGGTGACGACTACAGTGCCCCGAGGCGTTCTTTGACCGTGGCGCCGACGGCACCCATATCGGCCCGGCCCGCCGCTTTGGCCTTGATCTGGCCCATGACTTTGCCCATGTCGCGTATGCCCTCGGCACCGGTCGCCCTGATCACGTCATCGACCATCCGGGTCAGTTCCTCCTGGGACAGCGGCTCGGGCAGGTACTGCTCCAGCACAGTAATTTCGTCACGCTCGATCTTCGCGAGGTCTTCTCGATTGCCGGCCTCGAATTGCTCGACGGAATCCCGGCGTTGCTTGACCATCTTGGTCAGCACCGAGAGCACCGCGGCATCATCGAGCTCGGCGCGGGTATCGACTTCGATCTGCTTGATTGCCGCCAGAATGAGGCGCACCACTTTGAGCCGGTCTTTATCACCGGCCTTCATGGCGGACTTCATGTCATCTGTGATTTGGCCTTTGAGGGACATCGATGCGCTTATCGCAGCCGCTACACTGGGCAGCTCGACTCAGTAGAGGCGGGTGCGCTTGGCGTCGTCGCGAGATATGCGCTTCAAGTGGCGCTTGACGGCGGCTGCTTTCTTGCGCTTCCGCTCCTGCGTTGGCTTTTCGTAGAATTCACGACGACGAAGCTCGGTGAGGATGCCGGCCTTTTCACAGGCACGTTTGAAGCGACGCAGCGCAGCGTCAAAATACTCGTTTTCTTTTACGCGAACACTTGGCATTGTTCAGGTATTCCGTCCAGACATAAATAAACCCGGCACAAGGCCGGGACTGAGCCGCATATGATAACGCCGCGTTTGGCGGTTTGCAAAGGGTTCAGGTTATGATTCGCCGCCTATGACTGCATCCAAGATTACCCTGGGCATCGAAACCAGCTGCGACGAAACCGGTGTCGCGTTGTTTTGCTCCGAACGCGGCCTGATCGCCAATGCGCTGCATAGCCAGGTCGACCTGCATGCCGCCTACGGCGGGGTGGTCCCGGAAATTGCCTCGCGCGACCACATTCGGATGCTTTTGCCTTTAATTCAACAAGTTATGAGTGAGGCGGGCGTCGAAAGGCCGGATGCGATTGCGTATACGGCCAGACCGGGGCTGATTGGCGCACTGATGGTCGGCGGCGGCATGGCGAACGGGCTGGGTCTTGCCTGGGGTTGCCCGGTGATCCCGGTGCATCACATGGAGGGCCACCTGCTCGCGCCGATGCTGGAGGAGACGCCGCCCGATTTCCCGTTTCTCGCCTTGCTGGTCTCCGGCGGACACACGCTCCTGATCGCCGTCAGGGCGCTCGGCTGGTACGAGGTGCTCGGCACCACACTGGACGATGCGGCCGGCGAGGCCTTCGACAAGACGGCCAAGCTGCTCGGGCTGGCTTACCCTGGCGGCCCCTTGCTGGCAAAGCTGGCCGAAGAGGGCGACGATGCGGCCTTCGATTTTCCCCGGCCAATGCTGAACCGGCCGACGCTGGATTTCAGTTTCAGCGGCCTCAAAACGGCGGTGATGCTGGCGGTCAGGAAAGCTGAAGCGGACGGCCAGCTCGACGACGTGCGAGCTGACATTGCCGCATCGTTCCAGCGTGCCGCTGTCGACACACTGGTTGCCAAGACGATTCGCGCGGCTGAAACAGCAGGCCTTGATCGACTGGTTGTTGCGGGCGGCGTCGGTGCCAATCGCTTGCTTCGTGACGAGATGGCGGCGCGTTTTCCGGGGGAAGTTTTCTACCCGCGTTTTGAGTTTTGTACCGACAACGGTGCAATGATTGCGGTTGCCGGCGCGATGCGGCTCGCCGAGGCGGGCGACGTCGCGGAAATCAAGGCCGTAGCGCGATGGTCACTCGAATCGCTCGGCGTTCCGGCGGCCGCCTGATCCAGGACAAACAGGACTATGGACAAAATTTTTCTTAACGAACTCAAGGTCGATACGATCATCGGTATCTGGGAATGGGAACGGCGCGTTCGTCAGACCGTCGTGATTGATCTGGAAATGAGCGCCGATATTGCGAAGGCTGCCGCCACCGACGAAGTTGCCGATACCCTGAATTACAAGTCGGTTGCAAAACGAATCCAGGATTTTGTCGCTGCTTCGAGTTTTCAGCTTGTCGAGACGCTGGCGGAAAGAATTGCCGGGATTGTTCGTGACGAATTCGACGTCCAGTGGGTCAAAGTCCGGGTCAATAAACCTGGCGCGATTCGCGGCTCAAGAGATGTTGGTGTGCTGATCGAGCGTGGAGATCGACCGGCATAATGGCAACGGTGTATCTGGGACTGGGAAGCAACGTGGCACCGGTCAGGAACCTGAAGCTTGCGCTTCGCGAGCTCGAATCCCGCTACGGCGACTTGCAGGTTTCGCCGGTTTACCGCAATGCGGCGGTTGGCTTTAAAGGTGCTGAGTTCCTGAACCTCGTTGTTCGCCTGGAGTCGGACGACTCGCCCCGGGCGATATGCAGGGAAATAGAGCTTATACATAATCTGTCAGGCCGAATCCGCGGAAGTGACAAATGGGAATCACGTCCTCTTGATATCGATTTATTGCTCTACAATGACCTGGTGCTGGACGAGAAACCGGTGCGAGTGCCGCGTGACGATATTCTGAAATACAGCTTCGTACTCAGGCCGCTGTCTGAACTGGCACCCGAGCTTCGGCACCCGGTCAGCGGCAAGACGATGCAGGAGCACTGGCAGGAATTTGACGCGGTTGATCATCCTTTGGAACGCGTCAACGTTGAAGAAGAATGGAAAGCTAATGCGTAAACTGACTGTACTACTGAGCGCCGCCTTGCTCGCAGCCTGTGGAAGCGGCAGTGACGGCACTGGCAATCCACCCACCGGAAGCGATGCGTGCACACTCGATGCGCAGAAACAGTTCGTGCTCGACAATCTCTATTACTGGTACTTGTGGAATGACATGTTGCCGCCAGGCATCAATATCGCAAGCTATGCTTCGCCTGAGCAACTGGTTTTCGAGGTCACCCGGAATTTCGGGCCGCAAAGCGCCAGTAACCAACCGATCGATCTGTTCAGCAGTGTCGGCTCCCTGCAGGCCGACACTGAATTTTTTGGCGAGGGCAAGTTTGAGGGCTTTGGCTTCAGCTGGCGCTTCGAAGACCAGGCGCAAACCGACTTTCGTATCACGCGCACGTTTGCGGGCAGTCCTGCCGACAATGGCGGCCTCATGCGTGGCGACCAGGTACTGAGTTTGAATTCACGAACCGTCGCGAACATCGTTGCGAACGAGGGAATCTCGGCGTTCTTTGATGCCAATGATACGGTGAGCTTCGAAGTGCAACCCCTGGCTGGCAATGTGTTCGTGTCGAGTATCAGCAAGGACATTGTCACCATCAACCCGGTCCCGCAATGGCGCATTATCGACGCTGGCAATGCTCGCATGGTCGGCTACCTCGAGCTGAGCCAGTTCATCAGCACTGCGACGGTCGACCTCGATGCGGCATTTGCAGCATTTAGCGCCGCGAACGTCAGCGAGATTATTCTCGATCTTCGCTACAACGGTGGTGGACTCGTCAGTACTGCCGAGCTACTTGGCGACTATCTTGGTGGTTTTGTTGCTGCGGGACTGGTGTTTTCCAGCACAGAATTCAACGCGGATCGGGCTGGCAATAATGGCGTAACCCTGTTCAGCAATATCGCGGACCGCTCTGTAAACCTGTCGCGGCTGGTGGTCATTGCTTCGCGCGGCACGGCCTCGGCCAGCGAACTGGTGACCAATGGCATGATTCCACATGCCACCGTCGCTATCGTCGGGGATCGCACCTTCGGCAAGCCCGTCGGTCAGATCGGCCTTGAGTTTTGCGACAAGATCTTGCGGCCGACGGCGTTTCGCCTGGCAAACGCGGACGGCGACGGCGATTATTTTGACGGCCTGCCAGTGGACTGTCCCGCAGCAGATGACCTGAGTGTCGCGATTGGGGCGGATAACGATCCCAATATGGTTGCTGCGCTCGGTTATCTCGATACCGGTGCCTGCCCGGTCGTTGCGGCGCCTGGCAGCCTGCAGAAGCCGTCACCCGCGTATCCACAAATGATGCCGGAGCCGAATGCTCCGCCGGAGCGAGTGATACTGGGCGCGTACTAGTTCTTACCAGCCGATCGATCGGCCGCCGTCGACCGCTATTATTTGCCCGGTAACATAAGCGGCATCCCGCAGCAGGTACAAGACGCACTCGGCGATGTCTTCCGGACTCCCGGCGCGTTGCAGCGGAATCTGCTCCAGTATGGTTTGCTTGACGTCGTCAGTCATTCCGCTTTCCGGCCAAAGGATCGCGCCGGGCGATACACCGTTGACACGGATGTCGGGCGCGAGGTCTTTTGCCAGGGACCGGGTGAGCATTGCGAGCCCGGCCTTTGCCGGCCCGTAGACCGTATGGTTTCGCAAGGGTCGCTGCGCGTGGATGTCGACGATATTCACGATGGATCCCTGCCGCTGCCGAAGATAGGGGAGCGCTGCCTGCGACAGAAACAGGGGCACTTTGAGATTGCTGCCGACCAGTTCGTCCCATTGCTCGGTCGTTACGCTGCCGGGCGGCGTCGGGAAAAAACTGGAAGCGTTGTTGATCAGCCCGTCCAGCCCGCCACCCCAACCAACCACCTCGCTAACAAGACGAGGCAATCTATCGATATTCAGCAAATCCGCCTGCACGGTCCGGGCGGAATCGGCACGAATACTGTTCAGGCGAGCTGCGAGCTGATTCGCATCGTCGGCAGAGCTTCGGTAGTGAATTGCAACACGCGCACCGTTGCTGTGCAGGCATGTCACAATGGCGGCACCTATGCGACGGGCGGCACCGGTGACGAGAACAACTTTGTCGTCAAGCGTTCGTTTCGGCATGGAACCATTCATAAAGGCTTTATCGCGCACATGCAATACGAAGCACCTGCCACATTGCCCCGGGTTGACGATCTGAGTGCAGAGCACAGCGCTCGGGTTGCACGATTCCTGCGACAAAAGATTGCGGCCGCGGGCGGCAGTATCAGTTTTGCCGAGTTCATGCACGAGGCTTTGTACGCGCCGAGTCTCGGGTACTACGCATCCGGCACGACCAAACTGGGCAGTGATGGGGATTTTGTCACTGCACCCGAAATTTCGCCGGTGTTTGGAGCTGTTGTTGCGCGACAATGTGCCGAAGTACTTCAGGAAATGAAGGGCGGAGCGGTACTTGAGCTGGGTGCGGGGAGTGGAAGATTGGCGGTTGACATGCTGACCCGGTTCGAGTCGTTGGGGTGTATGCCGCGGGCCTATTATATTCTGGAAATATCTGCCGACCTGCAGGACCGGCAGCGACACTGCCTCGAGCAGGAGGCATCGCACCTGCTTGATCGGGTTCACTGGCTTTCCGGGTTGCCCGAAAGTTTTGACGGTGTGATCGTCGCCAACGAAGTCCTCGACGCCCTGCCGGTCGAGCGGTTCGTACGTCGCGATGACCGGATCTCCCAGTTGCGCGTGTCTTGCTCCGGTCAGGGATTCCAATGGGTCGAGGAACCGGCAAATGAGCGGATTCTTGCCGCAGTGGCCGAGATTGAAGCCGACCGCGGCGCTGTTTTACCGAATGGCTACACGTCGGAGTTGTTATTCGCC